>NZ_CAUI01000005.1:600336-900505 GCF_000350165.1 Halanaerobium saccharolyticum subsp. saccharolyticum DSM 6643 | reverse complement strand
ATAAGTATCAGCAGCGCCTACTCCATTATCCGGTTTAACAACTACTGGATAACCAACCTCCTCAATAAAGTTCTCTGCTTCTTCTAACTGATCAACAACCTTACCGCGAGCTGTATTTAAACCTGCTTGATTAAAACTTCTTTCATTTTAGACTTATATTTCATAGCTTCTATATCATCAATTTTTAAGCCTTTAACATTAAAATCTTTTCTTAATCTAGCGTCTGTTTCAAGCCAGTATTCGTTATTAGATTCAATACGATCTATTTTACCATATTTATAAGTAAAATATCCGCAGGCTTTTTGCATTTGAGAATAATCCTCCATATTATCTACTCGGTAATATTCTGTCAGAGAATCTTTAAGCTCAGCCCGCAATTCATCATAGGCTAAATCTCCAATTGCTAAAACATTAATACCTGCCTCTTTCAATCCCACACAAAAATTATAAAAATTATTTGGAAAATAAGGTGATAAAAATATAAAATTCATAAATTCCTCCCTTTCTCTACTTCTCATTGGTTTTAATTTTAATCTGATTACTACTAATCGTTAATACTACTAGCTGTTCACTACTTTTTATTAATATAACACAATCAGTTATAAATTGATGTAATTTTATCACTTTAAACTAAATTTGTAAAATTAAAACTTGATTTAGTCATACAATTTATCATTTAGTCGTATAAAACCAAAAATAGCCGGAATAACCGACTATTTAATCTCTATTTGCTTCTTTTATTGATATACATTTTTTTATCTGCCTTTTCATAGGCTCTGTTTAAATTATCTGTACAACTTTCAGTGGTGCAGCTCCCTAAAGAAATTGAAAGATTTTTTAAGAAACATTTTTGCTGATTATACTTTTTAAATTTTTCTTTGATTCTATTGCAAATCTTTTTTACAGTAAACTTATTTGTTTCAAGTAGTAAAATTACAAATTCATCTCCCCCAGTTCGTGCAATTATATCTTCACTGCGCAGAACTTCCTTTAATAATTCAGCAGTTTTTTTAAGGTATTGATCACCAATACCATGGCCAAAACTATCATTTACTTCTTTTAAATTATCCAAATCACCTACAATAATGCTAATTGGATACCTTCTTGAACCATTTAGGCGTTTAATTTCATTCTGCAGATAACGGCGGTTATATAATCCAGTTAATTCATCATGAAAAGACAAAAATTCAATCTGCTGCTGTCGTTTTTTATATTGGTCTATATTAAGGTGGATACCTGTTGCCCTCAATATATTTCCATTTTCATCTGTTTCAACAACTTTACCAATATCTCTAATCCAAATATAGTCCCCAGATTTAGTTTTTAAACGATGCTCGCTAATATAAATATCCTTATCCCCTTTTAAATGTTTTTTCATCTTTTCTAAAGCACTATCTATATCTTCTGGATGAACTAAATTTTTCCAGCTATGAGGCTTTTGTTCAATCTCCTTTAACTTATAACCAAGCATTTCTGCCCAATTTTTATTATAATAACAATCATCAGCCTGAATATACCAATCCCAGACACCTATATTAGCTGCTTCAGCAGCTATTTCAAGTCGGTCTTTAATTATTTTAATTTCTTTTTTTCTAGCAATTTCTTCACTAACATCTACCACATTAACAAGTAGATAACCATTCGGTAGTTTATTTACATTAAATTTTAAATCTTTTAACTGACCTGATTTAGTTTCTATTTTTAAAATTTTATCAAAATATTTATCATTTTCTACATGAAAATCAAATCTTTTTTCTAGTTTGTCTCTTTTGGCAGGATTTATAAAAGCTAATTTAAAGCAATCATTTAAATTGTCTAAATCCTCTCTGCTGTATCCTGTTATCTCAGTTAATAATTTATTTATATATATAATTTTTTCTTGATCACCGACTAACATAACTCCTATACTCATATTATCTAAAACACTTTTCAAATCAAGATTATTAATCATTTGTACACCCTCATTTCTTTGATAGTTAAGACCAAATTAAATAGCTTATATTAAAACAGATTATTTATTAATCTTTTTTATTCAATTCTTTCAGAAATTTATCTGCTCTTTTAATGTGATTTTCTAATTTTTTTTGATCCATTCTATCTAAAAGAGAAATCATCAATGACATTCTTGGGTTAGCTGAAAACTTATCCTTATTTTTATAAATAAAGCGCCAATAAAGCCCATCCCAGATTTCTGACCATTCTCCTTTTTGGTAATGACTCATTTTTAATATGTAGTTACTTGAAGAAATATAGGGCTTAGTCATCATTTCAGGATAAGAATATTGACTCATCCCATAAACATTTGCAAACATAACCCATTCATAAGCATCAATATACATTTCCATAAACCATTCAAATACTTGATCTTTATCTAGTTCACAAAGTAAAAAGAAATTTCCAAGCACCATTAGCCTTTCAATATGATGAGAATAAGCATAATTTACTGCTTTTATAATAGAATCATCTAAAACTTCAATTCCAGATTCTGCCTGGTAAAATTTTGGAGGAAAATTTCGTTGATGCTTAAAAAAGTTGCTCTTAATCATGTTTTCTGACTCTAATTGATAAAGTGCTCTAACATATTCTCGCCAACCAATAATTTGTCGGATAAAGCCTTCTACAGAAGCGAGCGGTATTTCATTTTCACTATAGAAATCTAGAACCTTATCAACTACCTGCTTGGGATTTAAAAGTCCAATATTTAAACTTGAAGAAATTAAAGAGTGAAATCCAAATACTATCTCTTTTTCAAATCCATCTTGATATTTGCCAAAGTTTTCTAATTTATTTTCAATAAAATCATTTAACAATTCTTCGGCTTCTTTATGATTAATTGGATAACAAAATTTTTCTAAATCACCCGGATTATTATTAAAATTTTCTTCAATATAGTTTTTTGCTGCTTTAAGATAATCATTATTGAATTCTGGCAGCTTAGGAATTTCAATATCTTTTGGAAACTTATTTCTGTTTTTAGAATCAAAACTCCATTTTCCCCCTGCCGGTTTTCCTTCTTTATTAAGAAGAATATTTAATCTTTTACGCTGCATCTGATAATATTTATGCTGAAAAAAATCATTCTCTTTAAAAAAATCTTTATTAATTTTATTTGAACTGAGAAAATTAGGGCTTTCCAGAATAGTCAATTTGATTTCTGCAGCTGCTGTAATCTCCCTAATTTTATCTTTTATACCTTTATTAATTGGATCAAAAATTGTCAATGAATCAAAGTTTTTAATTGCTTTTTTTAGTTCGGTTTTATAATTTAAATATCTAATCTCTTTATTTTTATTTTTTAGATGAGCATAAAAATTCTGCATTGATGCACGATGCAGTAAAAGTTTTTTCTTATTATAATTATATTTCAAAAAATATTCTTCTGCTTCATAAAGAATAATATTTTCTATTTCCATAGTCTCAATTTCTTTAAAAAGTTGATTTGGTAATATAATTAAGTTTTTTATCATTTTACTTCCTTTCTGAAGTAGAATATTTATTATAAACATTGACAGATCTTAATCATTAATTATATAGTGTTATTATGTTAATCCAAAAATAAATAAATTTGGGGGAAATAAAAATGTTGAGTTTTAAACAGGCAATAATTCCTGTTATTACAATGGCTCTCTTAATTTTGCTTTCAGTTTTATTCTGGAATGCACCAATTCAAGTTGCTTTGTTTTTTGAAATAATGATTATCATCAGTTTAGCCTTATTTTGGGGATACAAGTGGAAAGAGATAGAAGATATGCTCTTTTCCAGTTTTAGAAATATTGGTAACGTTATTTTAATCTTATTTTTACTTGGGATGATGATAGCTCTTTGGATTGCAGTTGGAACTGTGCCAACAATGATTTACTATGGATTAAAAACTATCAGTCCTAAATATTTTTTTATTTTATCATTTATTTCTACTTCAATGGTCTCAATGGCTGTCGGAACAGCTGTTGGAACTGCAAGTACGATTGGACTTGCTTTAATCAGCATAGCACAGACAATGGGTCTTAATCTGCCTTTGGCTGCTGGTGCAATAATTTCTGGATCTTATGTTGGAGATAGAATGTCACCAGTTTCGTCAATTGCAATTATTACAGCTCATGTTTCTGAATCTGGGTTAATGGATATGATTTACCACATGTTTAAAACTGCTATTATCCCATACATAATTACTGCCTTCACTTTTTTTATAATTGGCTTAACAAATTTTTCTAATAATAATGCAGCAGCTGATTTAATTACTTTAAGTGAAATGCTAAAAAACAACTTTCAAATTTCTTTTTGGCTGCTTTTACCACCGATTTTAATTATTATACTGGCTGTATTTAAAATTCCAACTATTATTAATTTAGCTTTAAATATTCTTTTTTCTTTAGGAATGGGAATACTTTTTACTAACAACAGTTGGTCAAAACTTCTGAATATTATGTTCAGAGGTATCAAGCAAAGAACTGGTATAACATTTATAGATAACATTCTAGCCCGTGGTGGCCTGACAAGTATGCTGGAATTAATATCTTTGATTATCTTTGCTGTACTTTTAGGTGGTCTTTTAGAAAAATTAGGTGTATTAAACAGTATAATAAGACCATTTTTGCATTTAATAAAAGAAAAAATACATTTGGTTGCTGTTACCTTATTTGCAGGCATTGTTTCAGCAACATTAGGCTGCAATCAATTTCTTGGAGTGTTTTTACCTGCCAAAATGCTCGGGGAAAATTATGATCAAATGCATTTAGAAAGAAAAGATTTGGCAAGGGCAGTTGGAGATTCAGGTTTAATATTTTCACCACTAATTCCCTGGAACGTAAATGCTTTAATGATGACCGCTGTTTTAGGTGTTAATACTATTGATTATCTACCATTTGCCTTTTTCCCATTATTAATGCCGCTATCAAATCTTTTAGTTACTCATTTTGAAAAAGATTAAGCTGATAGCAGCTTAATGTCTATCAATGCATACTTTTGTAATTTTCTGTCGATTAATCTTATGAAAAGTAAGATATTAAAATAAAATACTTTTATTACTTAATTCTTAATTCTTTATAAGTATATTTATTCCTTTATTTTAAAAAAATTAACTTAAAAATATTAGTTTTATAATCTGATGACCAATTATTTGTTTAGATAAATTTCTATTCTGATTTGGTTATAATAATTAATAGTAATAAAAAAAGAGGTATGGATTCTTAAATTTAAGAACCCATACCTCTTAGGTGTTTTATCTTATTTTATATATTTAACTTTCTGTTCTAGCCTGTCCGTAATGCTTAAACTTTTCCTGCATTTTTTCCATTTCCTGATCATCTAAAATCACAGGTTCTCCTATTGCTCTGGCTCTATAATATGTTTCTGCTACATATTCTAATTCTTCTGCAGTGTTAAATGCATTTTCTATACAGTCTGCTCCAGTCAGCAGGCCGTGATTGGCCAGGATTACAGCATATCTATCCTTCATAGCTTCAAAGGCGTTTACTGCCAGTTCTGGAGAGCCATATGTTGCATATTCAGCACAGCGGACATTCTTCCCTGCTAAAGCAATCATGTAATGAGAGGCAGGTAAATCTTCTCTTAAGATTGAGATTGTAGTTGAATAAATTGAATGACAGTGAACTACAGCAAATATATCATCTCTTTTTTCGTAAAATACTTTATGCATTTCATATTCACTCGATGGCTGTCTATCACCTTCAACTATATTACCCTCAAGATCCATGACCACTATATCCTCTAATCTGATATCATAATAGGGGATTCCCGTTGGGCTGATAGCCATTAATTCTTCTTCCGGGTTATAAATACTTAAGTTACCACCTGTCCCCTTAGTCAGGCCGGTATCTACTAATTTCTTGCCAAACTCCATAATTTTCATTCTTTCTAATTCTAATTTCATTATATTCCTCCTTATTATTTAGCAAATAGTGCTCGATTTAAACTATATATATTGTTGTATAATTACTTTAAATATTAATTTAATTATTACTACAATTTATTAGCTTTTAATGCATTGTCATACCACCAGTTACATTTACTGCCTGACCTGTTAAATAATCTCCCATCTCTGAGGCTAAGAAAAGGACTACTTTAGCAATCTCTTCTGGTTGAGCTGTTCTACCTAAAGGCACCTGAGAATTATCTTCTGCTTCGATTTCTTCTGGTTTCATACCTCTAACTTCTGCTCCAATAACTCTTTCTCGATGCTTCATTTCAGTTTCTACTATACCTGGGCAGACTGCATTAACATTAATTTGTTCAGGGGCAAGTTCAACTGCCATAGTTTTTGTAAGTCCTAAAACAGCATGCTTACTTGATACATAATTGCCCATTCCTCGATATCCATTTTTCCCAGCCTGAGAAGAAATATTAATTATCTTACCTCTATTTTCCTGCTTTAACATTTGTCTTGCAGCTTGCTGACTAACTAAAAATACACCTTTAGCATTTACATCCATGACTTTATCCCAGTCTTCTTCCTTAATATCTACTACATAATCCATAGTCGAAATGCCAGCATTATTAATAAGTAGGTCATAACTACCAAAATGTTCAACTACTTCAGTAGTCATTTTTTCTACTGCTTTACTGTCAGTTACACTACCTGCATAGCCAGCAATATTTTCTTCTCCATACTCTTTTTTTAATTCTTCAACTGAGTCTACCTGCATATCATATACAACAACTTTTGCGCCCGCTTTTAACAATATCTCCACAATACTCTTTCCGATTCCTCTGTTACCCCCAGTAACAACTGCTACCTTATCTTTTAAATCGATTGTGTACATTGTAGATCCTCCTAAAAATAGTTACTTATTTATTTTATATTCTCTATATTTTCATCTGTTTCAGCAAATGAATCTTCTGCTTTATTTTTAAAGTTCGGAATTCCAAGAATAATTGCCAGACTTCCAAATACAAAAAGTAAGATTGGATAAATTGTAAATGGCATTATCTTAACTGGTGATATTGCACCTATACCTGCAGCAACTAAAAGTTGTCCACCATAAGGTATAAATCCTTGAAATGATGCTGAAAATATATCTAATAAACTGGCTGTTCTTCTTGGGTCAATATCATATTCTTTAGATATATCTTTTGCTAAAGGACCTGCAGTTATTATAGAAATAGTGTTATTGGCAGTTGCTATATCAATTAAACTAACAAGCATTGCAATTCCAAATTCTCCACCTTTTTTAGATTTAATATTTGCAGTAACTTTATTTAATAGATAGTCTATACCACCATAATGTTTCATCAATTCTACAATACCACCGATGATCATAGCTATAATAGCTAAATTCTGCATCCAGCCCATACCTCTTTGAATAAATCCTAAGAGTTCAATTACAGTAAATGATCCACCAATAAGACCAACTATACTTCCAATTCCAATTCCGATTACTAATACTACCATAACATTAAGACCAATTAGTGCACTAATTATTACACCAATATAAGGAAGGATATTAACTAAAGAATATGTTCCTACATCAATTGCTGCAGTATTGATTGGAATAAACATTAGAATTATCAGGGTCACAATTACAGCTGGTAGTACGATTAAGAAGTTCATCTTAAATTTATCCCTTAATTCCACTCCCTGAGTTCTCGTAGCTGCAATCGTTGTATCAGATACAAAAGAAAGGTTGTCACCAAACATAGCTCCACCAACAACTACTCCTAATGCAAGTGCTATGCTAATTCCAGTTTGATCAGCTACACCAACTGCTATTGGTGCAAGTGCAGTTACTGTTCCCATTGATGTACCCATCGCAAATGAAATAATACATCCGATCGCAAAGATACCTGGTAGAATAAAGTTAGTTGGCAAGATAGTTAAACCAAAATTAACAGTTGATTCTACTGCGCCCATAGCATCATTTACAGAATAAAACGCTCCAGCAAGCAAGAAAATAACAACTAATAATACAATAGTTGGTTCTCCTCCACCTTTCATAAACATATCTATTTTTTTAGTAATAGATAGTTTTTCCCCTTCTTTATTTAATAAAAGTGCATAACCTGCAGAAATAAAGAATGCTACCAGAAGCGGCATATTATCAAAGTCACCCGTTATTAGTCCTGTCCCCACAAATAAAACTAAGAATAAAATTAATGGTGTTAACCCGATTAATCTTCCTTTATTTTTAGACATTTTATTTCCCCTCTCATTTTTATGTTTTTTATTTTGACTAAATAAAATAATACCAAAGGCTAAACATTATTCACCCCCTATTTTGAATATTTAGAAAAAATTTGGGATAAGAGCCAGTACTACATTTACTGGCTCTATTTGATTTTGTTGGTTTAAATAAAGATTTCTTTATTAATTAATTTATGTGCTTTTAAAACATCTTGTTCTTTTAATGATTCTAACAATTTTTCTTCATCAATTTTTTCAATATATTTAAACATTCTTTCTAAGGTTTCAATTGAATATTCTACTGCTTCAATTTGATTTTCTCTTTTAGGTGACATATCAAGACCGATCCACCCATTGTAATTTAATTTTTTTAAGTAATATATTAATTCTAATGTTTCCCAGAAGTGATATGTGTTAACTATTAAATCATCATCCCAGTCTCGAGAATTATCATTGAGATGAACATGATAAAGTAAATTATAACGATCTAGAAATGCTGATGCTTCTGCCGGATTTTCTCTTGCAACCATAGAATGGCCAAAATCCATTGTAACTCCAAAGTTATCTACTCCTGCATCTTTAATTAAAGCTGTTGCTTTAGCAGCAGTTCCGATTGTAGATCTTATTCGAGGTTCTTTAATCTTATATTCTAAAGAATATTTAACATCCGGATTTGCTTTACTTATTTCTTTTATAGATTTTACCATTAATTCTATTTCTTTTTCGTAATCAAGTTGAAAAGAATAATCATATCCATCTGCTCCTGGCCATAAGTTAACAACAGCAGCGTTTAATTCTTTAGCAACTTCCCCTGCTCTTTTAACTATTTCAACTGCATCTTTTCTTATTTTAGGATCAGTTGAAGTTAAAGCGCCCTTGCGAAATTTTCTATCCCCAAATGTTTCACAGTCTACTGCAGCTATTTGAAGGCCACTAGACTTAATTAATTTTTTTGCTTCTGCAAAATCATCATCTTTAAAATCACCATTATAGTGAACTTCAACCCCTGATAGATTTTTAGTTTTTGCAGCTAATTCTAATTTTTCTTTAAAACTTCTATTTTTTTGGTAACCATTTTCAGAAAATCTATCTCCACAACCTCCATAAGCCCAGATTCCAACTGAATATTTTCTATCTGACATATTTAGTCCTCCTTATAACTTTTCTAATGCTTGTTCAATATCTTCAATAATATCTTCAGGATCTTCAATACCTATTGAAAATCTAATTAATCCATCAGTAATACCACTTTCTATTCTTTCTTCAACAGGAAGAGATTTGTGAGTCATAGATGCAGGATGCTGGACTAAAGTACCTACATCGCCCAAACTTACAGCAAGAGAAATCATTTCTAAATTATCTACTAATTTTCTACCTGCTTCTAAACCCCCTTCAACTTCTACACAAATTAATGCTCCAAATGAACCTCCCATTTGTTCTTTTGCTAAGAGATGTTGAGGATGACTTTCTAAACCAGGGAAAATAACCTTTTTAAATTCTGGTCGTCCTTCTAAGAATTTAGCCACTTTTATTGCATTGCTAGAATGTTTTTCCATTCTAACAGGTAAAGTTTGTAAGCCTCTTTTAAGTAAAAATGCTATAAAAGGTGCAATTAGCCCACCAATTTTTGTTACTGGTTCATGTAATCCCTCTTCAATGAATTCTTTTGAACCAACTACAACACCAGCTATTAAATCTCCATGACCTCCCATATATTTGGTTGCACTGTGAACAACAATATCTGCACCTAAATCTAAAGGCCTTTGATAATAGGGAGTCATAAATGTATTATCAACAACTAATTTAATGCCATGTTTTTTGCATAAGTTTGCTGTTTTTTTAATATCTGTTAATCTTAAAGTAGGATTTGCTGGAGTTTCAATATGCAAATATTTAGTATTATCTCTAATAGCTGCTTCAATATTTTCAATATTACTTGTATCAACATAAGTCACTTCAACATCATACTTTGACATAACCTTATGGAAAAGCCCATATGTTCCTCCATAAACAACATCACCACAAATCACATGATCTCCAGACTCTAATAAAGCAAATGCTACTGCTGAAATAGCAGCCATTCCAGATGCAAAAGCTTTACAAGCTTCTCCGTTTTCTAATGAGGCAATTTTTTCTTCTAACTGCAATTCGGTTGGGCTGTGATCTCTACCATATAAATAACCAAACTTTTCTCCAGAAAATATTTTTCCTGCTTCTTCTGTATTCTCATAAGTATAAGTAGAAGTTTGATATATTGGAGAAACTAATGCTCCTGTTTCTGGACAAGGCTCATGTCCTATGTGTACTGCTCTAGATGAAAAACCAATCTTCTTTTTTTTCTTCATTTTTATAAATCCTCCTTAATTATATACATTAACCATTTTTTTGCCTGCTGCAAATCTTTCTAAATCTTCAATAACCATTATTGTATGATTTGTTATCGCTTGATAAGTTGCGCCTCCTAAATGAGGAGTTATTACAACATTATTTAATTCCGTAATAAAAGGATGATTTTCAGCCAATGGTTCACTCTCATAAACATCAAGTGCTGCTCCGGCAATTTCTTCGTTTCTTAAAGCATCAATTAGAGCTTTTTCATCAACTACTGCACCTCTAGATGTATTGACAAAAAGGGCTGTATCCTTCATTTTTTTAAACTCTTCAGTTCCAAACATATTTCTAGTTTCTTCTACCACTTTAACATGTGGACTTATTACATCAGATTCTTTGATTAATTTCTCAAAACTAACTTTTGTTTGAACATTATCATTAATTTTTACTTCTGATATATATGGATCATAAATTAATATCTTCATTCCTAATGCTCTAGCAATTACAGCAACCTTTTGACCTATATCACCATAACCTGCTATACCAAGATTTTTACCTTTTAGCTGCATTCCTTTATAAATAACATAGGGACTATCTCCATTTAAAGCCCAAGTTACATCTTCTTTTAATCCTGATTTTACTTCAATATTTTTTTTCTCTTCTGCTAAATATTTACCATTTTTAAGGTCTTGATAAACCATTGGTATTTTATTTGCTATATTTAACATTAATGCAATTGTAAACTCAGCTGTACAGTCAGTATTACGACCTGGAGTATAAACAACTGGTATTCCTCTTTTTGTAGCTGCTTCACAATCAATATTTACAGGATTTGATCTTGTACAAGCAATAAGTTTTAAATCAGTGGCATTATTAATTACATTTTCTGTTACATCATCATAACTTGTAATTAATACCTCTACGCCATCTAAATGTTCTATTAATTCTTCTTCTTTTAAAATTCTTAACTTTTTGCCCCACCCCTCAATCTTAACATCACAAATTTCTTTAATCCTAGGAAGAAGCTGACTATCTATCTCCGCTGTTAATAAAGTTTTTAATTTCATGAAATGTCTCCTTTCTCCATAAGCTTTGCTCTTGCTTCCCATAAATCTTTATTTAATTTTCTTGATTTTAAATAAATTTTATATAGCTTACTATAAAGTTTATGTTTTTCCAAATTAGGAACTAATTTTTCATTTATGTTATTAACCTTTTCTATAACTGAATTTATATCACTATAAACTCCTACTGCTAAACCAGCTAATAATGCAGTCCCTCTTGAAGCTGGATCTGGATCTTCGACTCTATAAACTACTTTCCCACTTACATCTGATATTATTTGAGCCCAAAATTTACTTTTAGCGCCACCACCAGTTAAATATATTTTTTTAACTTGAGGACTGTTATCCAAACAATCTCTAATTGAATACGCTACTCCTTCATAAACAGCTCTTAATAAATGAAATCTAGTTGCCTTAGTTGATAAACCAAAAAATTGAGAACAGGCATTTTTATCAGAAAAAGGAGCCCTCTCACCTGATGGACTAATATACGGATGATATATTATCCCGCCTGATCCAGGTTCTATATTTTTCATTTTTTCTTCTAAAAAATTGAATAAATCAAAGTTTTCTTTTCTAGATTTTTCAACTATATCTTCCATAAATTTATCAAGAAACCAATCTAAATTAGGAGTCCCAGACATTGTAGCCATTACATTTAAATAATTTTTATTCAGTGCATGAATTTCATAACCAGATACACTTTTTTCTTTTGGATCAAATTTGTTGGTAACAATTTCATTACAACAGGTTGTCCCCAAAATAGTGCAGCAATCATTTTTAGAAACTGCACCTGTCCCCAAAGCTGTTGCCACAATATCCATCAAACCAGCAATCACAGGTGTACCTTCACTTAATCCTGTTTCCACCGCTGATTTTTTATTAATATATCCTGCAATTTGATCTGATTTTTTTAATTGAGGTAATAATCTTAAGTGATCATCAATTTGCAATTCTTTAAATAATTTTGAAGCTATTTTTTTTTCTGACAAATCAATTATTGAAGTAGATGCATCAGTATATTCAATTGCTGCTTCCCCAGTTAACTTAAATCGTAACCAATCTTTAGCAAAAAATAAATGCTTGCTTTTTTTAAGCAGCTTTGGTCTATTAGCAGCGAGCCATTTCAAAATAATGATTTGAGCTCCAGCAAAAGGAAATGATCCTGTGCTTTTACGATAAAGAGATAACAATTTTTTATCATTTGCTATATTTTCTGAAACAATTTGGGCTCTACTATCTGACCACAATATTGCATTTCCAGATGGATTTCCTAATTCATCTACTAACCAGCAGCCCTCACCTTGTCCTGATAAACCTATAGCTTTTATATTTGAAGCATCAATATTGTTATTTTTCAGCAGATTATTTATACACCTGGCAACTTTATCCCATAATAAATCCATATCCTGTTCTACTCTTCCATCACCATAATCAATAAGTTGATTTTTTTCTTCATTTTTTGATACTATATTTCCATTTTCATCATAAATAGTTGTTTTAATTTTTGTAGTTCCTGCATCTATTCCAAGAAGCAAATTGTTTTTCAATATTAAACCTCCTCTCCAACTAATTTTTTAGCTACATCAGTGGTTGTGATTAATATATCTAAAAAATTACCTTTTAAAGCTCCAGAAATTGCCTTATGTTTATTTTCTCCTCCTGCAATTCCAATTACAACTGGAATATCTTTTAATTTTTCTATATCAATCCCAATTACAGTATTATTGATAGGATGGTTAACAATTTTCCCTTCACTATCAAAATAGCGGGAGCAAATATCTCCTACACAATCAGCTGCAAGTAATTCTTCATAATGACCTTTTGATAAATATTTACCTTTGAAAAGAGTTGCATTCTCACTCATTTCTCCTATTCCAACTACAGCCATATCACAATCATTCATTTCATTAAAAACATTTTCAATATTTTCTTCTGAAAGAAATGCTTCTTTGGTTTTTTTGTTTTGAACATGCGAAGGAGCATATAAAAGACAAGAGTTCCCTCCAATTTTTTCAGCTGTAATTCTTGTTATTTCATCCGCTTTAATTGAATTATCAAGATTATTTGAACCTCCAACCAATTGAACAACAGTAACATCTTTATAGTTTTTCTTAGTCAAATTAGATGCAAAAGAGGAAAGAGTATTACCCCAGGATAATCCAACTTTTGTATTAGAATTTAGTAATGATTCGAAAAAATTTGCTCCTTTTTTTCCAAGTAAATTATTTATTTCTTCTGGATCATCATAATCCACTAAAATTACCTGCTTTAATTTATACTTTTTTTCTAATTTATTTTCTAATTCTGTATTAAAATATGGTCCTTCAATTATTTCTATTCTAACAATACCATCATCAACTAAATTTTTTACAATTTTATTAACTGTTTGTCTTGGTATCGATAATTTTTCAGCAATTTTAGTCTGAGTAAATCCTTCATGATAATAATATCTAGCTATTTTTACTTTCGTTTTCTTATTAACATTCATTTTATTACTCCTTTGTGACAATTGTCATTTAGTTTTACAATTGTCTTAATGATAGTCTAGCACATTAATTCATAATTGTCAAAAAAATTTTAAAAATAAAAAAAGGCTTAAACTCTTCCTTACCTAGAGTTCAAGCCTTTGATCAATTATTTAATTTTTTATTTAAAACATAGTGAAAAAATTCTTTTTATATTCAACTAGTTAACTATTCATTGCCGCTAAGTCAGTATTTAATTGAGCAAAGACATAAATTGGGGCACAACCTGGATATTCTGTAACTGTTTCTGCAACCTCCATAGCCTTTTCTACTTCCGCTCGTGATTCAAATTTCTTCCAACAGTCACCAATTACAAATAAGTGTTTGCCTTCTGCATCCGTGTAATCTAATGAAGGAACTCCTCCGGCAATTATTAATGATTCTCCATTTTCTTCAACAAACTTCTCAGTATCTAGACTCTGACTGAAGCTGTCCAAAGCTCCTCTGATATATTTATAACAACCAGGACATGTCTGCTGAATCAAGACATCTATTCCAGGTATCAATCCAACAGGATTACTGGCCGGTCTTTTAAAGAACCTTCTTACGCTTTCTAAGCTAACTCCATCAATTTCAATTTTATCTAATCTCATTTCTCCCTGACCTTCAGAAAAAGCTATCTGAGTTGAAGGTACTTCATGAGGCTCATAGCCCATAATATAGGAAGTAACCGAATCAACTGCTACAGTATCTTTTCCAGCAATTAAAAGATTCATTTCCAAAGGAGTTCCTGCATGAGGCCCCTGACCTTCCATTGCAATAATTCCATCAACAATTGTTAAATCTGCTTTTCTAATTCTTAATAGATCAGCTATTTTTTGGTCAAGATCTATTCTATGGGTATCCTGCTGCTGACCAGATGGATGTACATTAGGTATAATTCCCTGCCAGTTTTTTAAGCCTAGAGTGACAGTTCCACCTAAGTGAGTTTTCATCTTTGGCAGATTAATTAAGACATCAGCATCAATTATTGGTCTAAAGACAGATGCTTTTTTAAAAACTTTAGCCATTGGAATATCAATTTCTATTGAAGATTCTTCATCAAAATATAGAACTTTATCAGCACCACCTCTATAAGCAGCCTGTTCCATTTCTGCCGCTTTAAAGGCAGGTTTAGCTCTTCCAACATGTTTACCTAATGAAGGGTTATCTCCAACCCATACTTCTCCTGCTTTTGATTCTTCTTTTAAAAGAGAAACAAGAGCTTCAATTACTCGAGGATCTACAACAGAAAAGCTTTCCGGCGGTGCTAAAAAAGCAAGATTAGGTTTTATCAAAACTCGGTCCCCAGTTTTAATCAGATTATCAATACTACCCACACTTTTTTCAATTAGATCACGTAATTTTTCTTTTATTGCCGAAATATCTTCATCATATCGCTTAAACTCACCACCAATAAATTCTTCATTTCCTTTTAAAGAATCAAATTTGCTTATTGATACTTTTGGACTCATTATTTTTCCCCCTTTGATAATTTGAAAATATTTAACCGACAATTAGTGAAATAAAAATTTAAAACAAAATTATTTTAATCCTCCCCTTTCTTATTTTTTAATATTCTGAATATTTAAAACGAACTTTATTATTAGCTGCCTGCACAATCAAATTTAATATTTTATAAATATCACATATTCATTCATCATTTCTTACTATATATAATTAGTTAAAAATCATGCCTTTATAAGCCGATCAGGAATCTTATTTAAAATTTCCTGATATTTTATCATCTCAAAACTCTTATTCCAAAATTCATTCTGCAGTTCCTTATTATAAGCAGCAGCTGCAGGCTTCTTTCTCTTTTTATTAATATAATAGTTACCACTTTCATCTTTAACCTGTTCAGATTCTGCTAGATAAACAGAGGTTTTTGCCCCTTGTTCTACAGATAAACCGCCGCCTCCCCAACCTTTTTGCAGTAACTTAGTATTTATTACCCCCGGGTGAAGACAGTTAACTGAAACTTCATCTAAGACTCTATTCAGTTTAAAAGTAAATAATATAATTGCTAATTTAGAATCAGAATAGGCCTGACTACCATTAAAATCAACTGGATCCCATATTTTTTCTGGATCTAAATTGTGGGCATGAACCATTGAGGATAGATTAATAATTCTAGGATCTTCTGATTTTTCTATTAAAGGAATAAGCAGTAATGTTAAAATAAAGTGAGAATGATAATTAACTGCTATAGTCTTTTCAATTTTTTCTTCAGTAAACTCCAGCTTGTTTTTGTAGATACCTGCATTATTTATCAAAACATCAATTTTTTCTTCTTCCTGCTGTAATTTAACAGCTAAATCTAAAACTTCTGTTTGTGATTCAAGATCCGCTATTGTAATTTTAGGTTCAACTTTAGGATTGATTTTATTCAGTTCTTTTTTTACCCTTTGGGCTTTATTTATATTCTGCCCATGGATAATTATCCTGTTATTTTTTTCAGCCAGTTGTTTTGCTGTTTCTCTGCCAATACCATCAGTAGAACCAGTGATTAAAATATTCTTCATCATTTAACACCCCACTACAGAACTTATAACTTAGTCTAAACTACAGAAATTACAACTTAATCTAAATCGTCAACTGTCAGAATTTCTATTCCGTTTTCAATTAACAGATCTACTGTAATCCCATTTCCTTCAACTAAATTATTGTTAAAAGTACCATCGTAAATTTTACCATAACCACAGGAAGGACTGTTTTTTTTCATTATTGCTTGATCAGCCTCCACAATTTTAGCAATTGAAACTGTTTTCATTGCGCCCTTTATAAATTCTGTTGTTACATCTTCCCCATTTTTATTTACAACTTTTCTATTCCCAGCTTCATCCCTAATTATTTCCGAAGGTGTTCTTGGAGTTTCTAAGCCTCCCAATATCTCGGGACAAACTGGAATTGCTTTACCTTCTTTAACTAATTTAACAACTTTTTCGTTTAAATTATTACCACCATCATAACGACAATTGATACCCGCAAGACATGAACTTACTATATACATTAAACCACCTTTTCCACATAGATTTAAATTTATATTTAAGACCTAATATTTTTCTTTAATAAAATCAATAAAATCCGCTGCTAACTCAGGATCAAATTGACTTCCTGCACAATTTTCAATCTCTTTTAAAGCCTCTGACCTGCTCATCTCTTTTTTATATGGTCTTCCGCTAGTAATTACATCATAAGTGTCTATCAGAAAAATAACTCGAGCTAAAAACGGGATTTCTTTTCCTTTTAAACCTCGAGGATAACCATTACCATCCCATCTTTCGTGATGAGAATAAATTTCTTCTGCGACCAAAGCAAATTCTTCGGAAGAATTTGCAATATTATAACCAGCTTCAGAATGCTTTTTCATTGCTTCCCATTCTTCTTCAGTTAATTTTTCTGATTTTTTTAATATTTTATCATCTACTGTTATTTTTCCAATATCATGTAAATTTGAAAGCAGAGATAATCTATTGATTTCAGAATTAGACAAATTTAAATAATTAGCAAAATTTAAAGATAATTTGGTCATTCTAACTGTGTGTTCTTTTGTTTCATTACTTTTTACTTCTAAAGTACTTATTAAGCCCTGAACAATTTTATTTTTAATACTTTTGTTTTCTGATAGTTTATTCTGGTACATTTTATCATCAGCTAATTTAAAAATTTCGTTTATATCCTCTTCAATCTTATTTTTTGTCGCAATACCAAAAGATATAGAAATATTGAATTTATAACTGCTGCTTTTTTTAGTATTGTTTTTAATTCTTGAAACTATGTTTTCAGCTTCTTCGCCTGAGGTTTGAGGCAGTAATATTGCAAATTCGTCTCCCCCGTGACGAGCTAGTATATCTTCGTCTCTGATGTCATTTTTTATTAAATCAGCACTTTTCTTAATTAAACAATCACCTTTTTGATGGCCAAAACTATCATTAATAATTTTTAATCCATCAATATCAGCTACTATTATAGAAATCGGAAGCTGTCTTTTAGTATCAAGTCGTTTTAATTCTTCTACGAAAAATCTTCTATTATATAATCCAGTTAAACTATCATGATAAGTTAACTCTTTAATCTTTTGATAATCAATATGTTTTAAAAAAGCATTAGTTATAAAATCAGTAAAAATTCTTAAAAGCCTAATTTCATCTTTTGAAAAAGCTCTTTTTTCTTCTACAAAATCAAAACCAAAAAACCCAAATAATTCATTTTCAATATGCATTGGCATAATAACAATCGATTTTAAATTCAGTTCTTTTAATAATTTCTTTTCAGCTTTTTTATTAATGTCCATATTTTCTATGTCTTTTATATTTATAACCTGATTGTTATATAATTTATTCATAGCCCAGCTAAAATTATTAACATTTATATTCTGTAATTTGTCTATTTGTGCTTCTATTCCTTTTTTACACCATTCATGAGTATTTGACACAAAATCATAATTATTTGAAAACTGAAAAATATAGCTTCTGTCAATATTAAAAAAATGTCCAATCTTTTTTAAAGCACTGTTAATTTTTCTATCTATATTAGCACTATTTATATTAAGTAAATCACTGGAAACATCAGATAATGTTTTTTGGAATTTAAGCTGGAATTCAATTTCTTGCTGTTTGTTTTTCTTAGCAGTAATATCTCTTTGAATCCCGATATAGGCATATATTTCTTCATTTTCATTAGTTAAAGGAGTTATTTTCATATCACAAATAAAATTCGACCCATCTTTTCTTTTGTATAATAACTCCCCTTGATAAACTTCACCTCTGGATATTTTTTTATATAATTTTTTTTGGATATTATCTGCATGAGTTTCCGAATTAAAAACACCTGGACTTTCACCTTTTAGTTCATCCGGTGAATAACCAAATAATTTTTTGGCTGCTTTATTAATATACTCAATCTTAAAATCTTTATCTGTAATTACAACTGAATCAGAAATGTTTTTAAGTGCTTTAGCATAAATCTCTATTTCCTTTTTCCATTCTTTTTCCTCACTGATATCAATAAGATTTCCATGCCATAATATACAGCCGTCATCCATTTTTTCAGGTTTGGCGTTTCCTTGGATCCATCTTTCTCCTTTTTGAGGCAGTACTACTCTAAATGTTTCCTTCCATAACTTTAATTGAGCTGTGGATTCTCTGATTGAATTCATAATCTGATTTTTATCATCGGGATGAATCCTTGCAAAAACTTTGTTAACATCTTCCAGAACTTCTTCCGGATAGAGTTCAAAAATTTCATAAACTCCTTCAGAAATATAGGAACAAAACATAGTTTCATCCTCTGGATAAAAGTTAAACTGATATAAAGCACCAGGAGTCTGATTCGCTAATTTTTTTAATAATTTTTTTAAATCAATATTTTTATCAGTTATGTTCTTCATATTCATTCAATCATCCCCTTTTAAACATTATCAGTTCACATAAACAATTCCCCTTATTATATACTAATTCTTTATAAAATATAATTATCCTTTGAATTTAATAGAATAAAAATCTAATTAATTTCTGAGATATTCATCTGCTTTTAAATCCTGTAAATAAACAGACTCATATTCGTTTTTTAAATTATCAAATTTTTCTCTGGCTTCTTGATAACATTGATCACAAACCAGTTTAGGAATAGAAACTGCCATTACCTGATTGCTGCTAAAACTACTCTTTCCTGCTTTAGAATCAATTATCAAATAACCCTGACATTGATTACAGACTCTAACTTTTTCGCTCTGTTTTTCATTAATTCCAGCTGTATCATAAAATATGCTTTTATCTCTGCTGTAAAATGTAGAGTAGTCACCATAAATTTCTTCTAGATTTTTGTTTTCTCTATTTTTCCAGATCTTTTTTAACTCTGCCACTGTTTCTTTGATCTCTTTAATAAGGCTCTGATCTTCTTTTAAAATTTCTGGATCATAATCAGGCTCTTCTACAGAACTGTAATCTAAACCAGCCATGGCCAGGATTAAACCCACATTAATATAAGGAAGAGCACTTTCTATTGAATATCCTCCCTGAAGTACAGCCAGATCAGGATCTAAAAGATCATTCATTTTTGCATAGCCTTTAGCAGAAATGTTCATATTTGTTAAAGGATCCGAATAATGATTGTCTTGACCGGCCGCATTGATAATTAAATCAGGCTGAAAATCATTTAAAACCGGTAAAACAAATTCATTTATAACATAAAGCAGCCCCTGATCAGAGCATCCGGGAGGCAGGGGAATATTTAAAGTTTTTGCATAAGCTGTTGGCCCTCCTAATTCATTAACAAAACCTGAACCGGGAAAAAGAGTCCTTCCGTCCTGGTGTAAAGAAATATGAAGCACATTCGGATCATGATAAAATATTTCCTGAGTTCCATCAGCATGATGGGCGTCAGTATCCACAAAAGCAATTTTTTTATTTGGATATTTATTGCGAATTGATTCAACCATAATTGCCTCATTATTAATATTACAAAAGCCTCGAGCACCATGAACCACCCGATGAGCATGGTGACCTGGTGGCCGCACAAGGGCAAAAGCTTTATCTACTTTCCCCTCTAAAACTAAATCAGCCGCTTTAATTGCTCCCCCAGCTGAAATTTTATGCGGTTCAGAGGCCACACTATCAACATCTGGAACACAAATATTGGCTCGTGAAATTTCTTTTGCCGAAGCAATTTCAGGATTAAATTCTAAAATGCCTTCAATATCAAGTAATCCTTCTTCAAAAACTTGATCTCTGGTATAAAGCAGCCTTTCTTTTCTTTCTGGGTGAGTCGGAGAAATTTCCCAGTCAAAAGCAGGAAAAAAAATTAGCCCTACTTTATTTTTAGCTTTTAATTTTTTTGGATTCCTCATATTATTAGCTTACCCCCCTTCAAATCAGCAATCAGTCCTGGTTTAATCTGTGCTTTCACTTCTATTATCTGTCCTTTATTTCTTCGATTTCGAATTACATTAAAACATTCTCTGCTGATAATTTCAACCGGATATTTTTCTTCTTTAAATCTTTTTAAGGTCCATTCTTCAGCCAGCTTTTCCGCATCTTGAAGGTCAAAATTTCGATCTTTTAACTGTCTGTGAATTCCAGCTTCAACAATATCCAAAAAACCGCGAGCCGTATCAGCTCTAACTGTAGTTTCAATTGTTGGATGAGCAAAAGCTGCCCCCAAAGCATTAGCTACTTTCGAATATTTAGGAACTTCAGCTTTTAAGTTAAGTTTTTCAGCTAAAAGCTCAGTCAAAGCAGCGGCTGGACCCCCAATTCCAATTATGTATTCCGGCTCTATTTCTGGTTCTTTTAATAATTCGTTAATGGTGTATACCGGCTGATTTTTAATATTATTTAAAATATCTGTAACAGTTTTTTTAATCTCTACTGCTATCTGGTCAATAATTATTTGAGCTATCTGAGTCAGTTTTAACTCAACTTCATCATTTGGAAGATAATCTGAATATAGATTTAAATCAAGTTTATCTTTTAAAGCAGCTAAGCTACTTTTAGCTTTTTCTAAATCAAAATCTAACTTGTTTTTTTGATCTTCTTTAATCTGGTCTAAAACTAAAAGTGCATCAGTTGGAGTTGGAGCTGGTCCTCCAAAAGCTGCTGCCGGTCCTTTGCGTTCAGGACCAACTTTTATTTTACCTTTTTCAACTTTTACTCTACTATCTCCCCCCAAAGGAATTGAATATGTGTAAAGCCCTCTAATCAAAGTTGGGTGTTTATCAATTTCAATACCCTTTGGCTTAAAAGCAGTGTCTCCTTTGATAAATAGACCAAAGTCTGTGGTAGTTCCTCCGATATCTAAAGCTATTCCGGTTTCGGAATTTTGATTTAAAACCATTGTCCCCATGATACTGGCTGCAGGTCCTGAATTAACTGTTTCAATTGGAATATCTTTTGAACTCTCTAAATTAGCAGTTCCACCATCACATTTAAGCAGATAAATATCAGCCTCTATTTCCCGCTCCTGAAAAGAAGCTTCTATAGAATTGATAAAGTTCTGATGAATACTGCTGACTGCAGTGTTGTAATAGGAGGTGATTATTCTACGATGATAATTTAAATTTCCGGATAACTGATGACCTAAAGTAACATTCTTAAAGTTATAATTTCCTTCAGTTATTATTTGCTTAACTTTTTCTTCCTGGACCGGATTGCGCACAGAAAACTTACCAACCACAGCCACATTTTCTATTTGTTTAGACTGCAGGTAAGCCAGAGCATCTTTAATTTCTGCAGTTGAAACTGATTTAACTTCTTTACCTCGATGGTCTATATAACCATCTAAAATTATATTTTCCTCACCATATTCTAAATGCTGATGATTCAGTCCGGGTCCTGGTATTAAAATTAATCCAACCGGCTTATATTTTTTTTCATAAATTATATTAGTAACCAAAGTTGTACTTAAAACTATTCTCTTAATTTCTTTATTTTCTATTTCCGCTGTAAGATGATCTAATACTTCAAGAACTGAGCTTTTTATATTGTCAGCCAAAGTTTTTACCTTTGCTGTGGATTTAATTTTATAATTAGATTTTTGCTTTTTAACCAAGACTCCATCTGTATGGGTGCCGCCCACATCAATACCTATAATCATTAAACCACCCCTATTGTGTTAGCTATTGTTTTTAGATGAATTCAATTAAAGCTGTTTGCTATTATTTTCTATATTATAGTTTAGCATATTTTTTAGTGTTAAATCAAAAAAACGAGGCAGATACCCCGTTTTTTTAATAGATTATTGTTTTTAATTCTTTTTCTAACCAATTTAAAAAATCTTCACTTATATTTTCCCCTTCATTTTTATTCTGCCAGTTATAATTTGCAAGGCTTTTTTCAGCTGCTTTTAATATTTTTGTTAATTCAAAGGGTTGATTTGTTAGTGAATCTGCTATTTTAGGAATTAAATCACTGTACATTGCATCAGAATACAAAACAGCTTTTTTTATTGTAGCTGAAGATAATTTGAGATTCAACTCTACTTCCCCCCACTGAAAACGATTTTTTAAAGTAATATCAAAATCAGGACTTTTACCAAAGCGCCAGTCCCAAGAAGAGTATTTATCATATATTTTTTTAAATTCTTCGTTTTCAGCAGCTTCTATTTTAATTTCTTCCAGCGGCTGACCCTGATTATATAGTTCAGCAAAATTTGTTTTAATACTTTCTTTTATTTTGGCTACAGTTAGTTTATCATCAATTTCACTTAAGTTCATAACTCTTGATTTTATTGAATCAATTCCCTTAGATTTTATTTTAGCATCTGATACTTTTAAGTAGGAAACCAGCTTTTCAAGATCACTATTTACTAAAACTGTACCGTGAATATAAGCGGCTTTAGAACCGAGATAATAGGCATTACCTGATATTTTTTTACCGCCAGAAATTAAATCATTACGTCCCGAAAATTCAGCCTCAACCCCTAAGTCCTGCAGAGCTTTTAAAATTACCTTAAGATTTTCTTTTAAGTTGTATTTTTTTCTCGGCATCAGCAGGGTATAATTTAGATTTCCTAAATCGTGAAAAACCGCTCCTCCACCTGAAAGACGCCGGGCCAATTTACCACCGTTTTCTTCTAAATCACCAACTCTGCATTCCTGCCAGGCATTTTGATTGCGGCCAATTACAACCGTATTATCATTCTGCCAGAGATAAAGTATTATTTCATTTTCTCCTAAATTGTCTAGTAAATATTCTTCTAAAGCTAAATTGTACCAGGGATTATAACCTGCTCCTGCTGCATATTTAGCTTTCAAGTTTTTGTTTTGCATAATATATAAGTGCCCCTTCCGATTTACTTAATAATTCTATTATATCAATACTTCTATTATTTTAATACTTCTTTGATTACTCTTAAAGCATTTTTTGCCTTAAATTTTTCAATTAAATCATTACTCCAACCATCATTTTTCAAAGCTTTAAATAAAAGTGGCATTTTTTGGCTGCTGTCTATTTCTAAATTACCGTGAATACCATCTAAATCGCTACCTAAGGCCAGTACAGACTCCCCGCCCAAGTTTTTTATATAATTCAAATGATATATCATCTCTTCTATTTTGCTGTCTTCATTTGAAGAATTATTATTCAAAAATTGCGGCGCAAAATTTAAACCTATTACCCCACCTTTTTCTGCTATTATCTTTATCATATCATCTTTTAGATTTCTTGGATGAGCAGCCAGATTACGTGCATTCGAATGAGAAGCTATAAATGGTTTTTCACTATATTCTGCAACATCATAGAAGCCTCCATCTGAAAGATGAGATACATCAATAATCATTCCAATTTCATTCATATATTTAACTGCTTCAATTCCAAAATCTTTAAGACCTCTGCTCATAATTTTTTGATCATTTGAATTTGGATAGCCAAAACAGTTTTCATGATTCCAGAGCAGGGTTATCAGTCTTATTCCATCTTTATAATATTTTTTTATTTTTTCGAGATCAGCATTGACACTTCTCCCATCCTCAATTGTCAAAAGTGCTGAAATCTTATTTGCTTTTTGATTATTTATTATATCCTGATAATTATAAGCCATCTCAATTAGATCATTATTTGCTTTAACTTCATTTTTTAATATTTTAATTAATTTATTAATATATAAGTCATCATCTATCTCTGCTACTTTAATCTCTTTTAGTGTCTCTTGATCAGGTAGAAAAACAGCAAAAAATTGAGCTAAAGCGCCTCCCTGTTTTAGCCCCTTAAAATCAACACTAAGATTTTTATTTTCAGATAAATTCTCTTTTTCATATTTATTAAAAATTCTTAGTAAACTGTCACAGTGTAAATCGATATACCCCAAAGTAATCAGCTCCCGGCCTTTATATAATTTATTTTAGAAAATTTTATTAAAGCTATTTAAAAAATCAAGGGTATTAAATGTATAAGCAGATATAGGATAATGATAATTTTAGCAATTTGAGCCAGATAAAAAGAAATAGTTTTTTTACTATTTTTATGCTTTTCATTTTTTGTATTCTGTTCAACTTTTTTAGAATCTTTAGTAATCTCTATATTTAGATCATTCAACAGTTCCTTAGCCTTTTCATAATCCTCTTCTGCAACATAAAGCTCTATATTATAAGCTGAAAAACCCATGTAAAGCATACTGTAGTCACCAAACTCATCATGACGCACAATGACTTCAATCTGATTATCATTGAGTACTGCCTCAATCATCTCTGCTTCGTTGGCTCCGGTTGTTATTAAATGATGCAGCTTGAAATCTGACATAGTCTTAGCTCCTTATTATTTTATCTGCTTATATATTTATATAATTTTTCAAAATCTGAAAGCTTATTTCGAGCCTCAATTAAATAAGCTGCAGTATTAACCTTTCCTTTTTCATATTTTTGATGCCAGTTATCTGAAACTGGAAATTTATGATAAAGTTCTTCTCTTCTTGCTTCTAATAAGCAGGGCTTAATCCCCATAAAATCAGCGGCTGTAATAATTTTATGATTAGATTTAGCATTTAATTTTCTTAAATATGCTAAACCTGCTTCTGAACGCAAAAGATGGTGGTCAACAATTAAAGTATCTACTTTACTGCTTAAACATAATATGTTTTCTGCTGCTTCTGCTGCTGTTTTTTGGTCAATGTGCGACAGATAAAGAGGAGGACCACTAGCAATTACAATATCAGGATTTAATTCTATTATTCGATCAATAGTTGGTCTATATAAAAACTGAATATCAGAAGCATGAACAAAAATTTTGTCCTTCATTTTGACCCTGGTCATCATTACCTCTCCCAGAAAAGAGTCCTTTTCCCCATGAAAAACTGGACTTGAAAAACTAAGATCCCCTACACTTTTATTTTCTGCAGTAACAAAATGATCAGAGCTAAATTTGAGATTCCAGGCTCTTTCCTGAAATTTATGCGACTCATTTTCTACAGATTTGGACCAGATCTTTAATCCTTTTAAATGCGTTTTTACATTATTTAATTTAATTTGATAGATATTAGCTTCTTGAAAAGGAATATGATCACCGTGAAAATGACTGATCACAAGATCAGTTGCTTTTTTTAGTTCGGCTATAATTCGCTCCCTTATAATTTCATCTACAGCAATTTGAATCGGATGTGGAAGCAGACCATGGCGGGTATAGCCTAATGAAATCCCAGGATCAATTAATAGCTTTTGATTATCTTTTTCTACCAAACAGCATAAGGCTCTAACTCCAAGTGACTCTGCAGCTAAAATACTAATATCTCTCATAATTAATGCTAAAAAAAGCTACCTCCCCTTTTATTTTTAAAATTAACAAACTTGCTACGATTTTATTTATCAATAAATTCCGAAAGTCTTTTATTAAATTTCTGAGGCTCATCCCAAAAAAGCATATGGCCACAGTTTTCGAAAATCTCCAGTTCTGAATAAAGTATTAATAGAAAAAGCAGACACTTTTAATGCCTGGCTTTTTCTAAAACAGATTAAGTTATTGAAGCATTATAAATTTTAATCACTGCATCTTTAAGTGTATTATTAAATTCTTCTTTTGATTGATCAACATCTAGATCCTGCAGCAGTGCCCGCGAAAAGCTTGCAATCATATTATGGTTTTCAGATAGTTTATTAACAGCAGCTTCCTGACTGTAGCCTCCAGATAAAGCGACTACCCTGACTACGTTTGGATGTTCAATAATGTCCTGATAGAAGTCGGCCTGACTTGGTATCGATAGTTTAAATATATATTTTTCATCGTCTAATTCTTGAAGCAGCTTTAGAATTTCTTCTTTTAAGATTTTTTCAGATTCAAATTTATCTTCACTTTTAATATTTACTTCTGGTTCTAAAATAGGTATAAAGCCTGCATCATAAATCTTCTTACCATATTCAAACTGTTGAGCAGCAATATCTTTAATTCCTTTTGGATTAGCACTATGAATAATAGACCTCATTTTAGTTCCAAAAATATTATGCTTTTTTGCCTCTTCAAGCAGCTGCTCAAGTTTAGTCATCGGTTTCATCAGTTGAACTCCATTTTCTTTGTTTTCTGTCCCCTGATCAACTTTAAGTATTGGCAGTATACCTTTTTCTTCCCAGAGATAATCAGCAGTATATTTGCCTTCCATTTTATTATTCATTGTCTGTTTAAATAATATTGCAGCTAAAATTTGGTCAGAGCTGAAGGCAGGACTGGTTATGACTCTTGTTCTCATTTCATGAATAAGCTTAAACATTTCTGCTTCTGTTTCATATTCAGCTTCAGCTATACCATAATCTGCTAACGCTCCTGGTGTGCTTCCACCACTCTGATCCAGTGCAGCTATAAAACCTTCACCATTTTCCATTAAATCAATTTGTTTTTTATTCATAATAAATACCTCCATTTATTTTGAAAATATTTTCTTTGAGCTTAAGTCCTAACCAATTGCAGTAAATTATTTTTCATAATCAACTAAAACTCTTTTAGCTGCAACCTTCCCTATAAATGCTGCTGCCTGTTTGTGTTCGGGATGGTTTTGATATTCGTCTAGGTCAACAAGATCTTTAAACTCAGTAATTAATACCAGGTCATAAGCTGCCTCACTTTGATTGATATTTTTACCAACCTCAATAGACTGGATTTGATCAACTAAATCCTTAAGTGATAATAACTTTTGTTTTGCTAACTCAACATTTTTCTTTTTTTCATTATTTTCAGCAAAATCTTTAAACTCCCACATTACTACATGTTTTATCATTTTTTACCTCCAATTACCTTTTTTCTACTATACCACGGCCGTCAAGTTGATAATATTTGCTTTGAGCACAGCCTTTACAGAAAACTTGATCATCTTTTTCAACAGTTTTAACAGCCATTAGCTTTTCTCCACACTGACTGCAGTAGTGATCATCAAAAATAGGAGCATAATCTGGTATCTCAATTTTAGTATCTTCTTCAATCTTAAAGAATTTTTCAGTCTCAACTTCAATGATCTCAAAGGCTATTTCCTGCCAGAGTTCTTTCATCTTTTCCTGTTCTTTTTTAGTGCCTTTTCTTTCGGCAATAACTTTTTTAAATAATTTCCCTGCTTTTGGATATTCTCTGCTGATAAAATCATTATCTTTTAGGTAATATCTAAGATTCTTAGTGGGCTCATTTCTGTTAACAAAGGTCACTGCAGTTTTACCAAAATCGCGATAAATTAGAGAGTTATTACCAAAGGTGGTACCAGCAGCATACTGAACTCCATCACTAAAGCAGCTGTTTGTTTCGACTACAGCAAGTAAATCTTCCATGCCATCATTATCAGCAGCCAGCCTGTTTAAAGCATCTCCGGCAGCCAGCACTCCCAGGGCTAGAAACGGGCAGTAATGACCGTGTAATTCTCCAGCTTTCAGCAGTAAATCGTAAAAATTTTGATATTCAATCAATTTATTAATCTGATAACGTGGTGTCTTTTTTTGCAGAGAAAGTGTCGGCTGATCCATAAAAGAGGAATAAGGTTTGATATCTATCACAGGAGTTCCATCTATCGCATCAAGCCCATAAACATGAAGTTTAGCACCGTCTCTTTTTATTAATTCCACTGTAGTCATTCCAATAGGACTGGGGCGGCGTGGACTTCTGGAGGTAAACAAACCTCTTTCTGGTCCCATTCTTCTTTTGCTTATCAGGTCATAACCTTCTGATTTATGAAAATAGAAAAGAATCTGTAGGTATTCATAATCCTCTATTTGATCTAATCCAGCTAAATATTCTGCTTCAATTTCAATTATGCTTTTACTTTTTTTCATCTCCTCCGGGCCAACCGGTTTTTTATATTTGCTTCTGACTTCACCTATTTTTTTAATTTCCATCTTTAACTCCTTTATATTTATTATTTCTTTTCTATTTCTTTAACACATTCATTTTTAATTTTTCCAACCAAAAACTGCAGAGCATCGATTACATGAGGTCGTATATCCCCACCAATTAAGACATACATAATATCTTCTCCAAGCTCAAGCTGGCCCTGATTAAGCCAAACTCTGGCATGAAAAACCCCTTCCATCTTTTTTGTTTCAGCAATGGCCTGCTCAACCTTTGCCGCATCATAATCAAAATCCATTCCCTTAACATCGTCATCTTCCACACCCTGTCGCGCTTTAGCTCTGGATGTCTGACGCACAATGCCATTATGAACAAGGTACATTCCCTCTTTTAGAGCTTCGGGATCAGATTTTGCTTCTTGAAGCCACTTATCAATTGAAGGTGCTGTTTTTTTAGTTTTCTTATTCTTCATTTTAATCGCTCCTAGTAACTTTTTAGTTTCTATATATATTATTCTTGATAAATTATTTTTTACCTTTATAAAAAAAGAACTCCACCTAATATTTATTAGCTAGAGTCCTGTTATATATACCTTGATTAAATTAAATGATTTTTTAAATACTTCTGCCAGCATTAAGTATATTATTTGGATCAAATGCACTTTTTATCTGTTTCATAATTTCTAACTCTCTTTTAGAATACATCATTGAAAGATAATCCTGTCTCAGTTTTCCAATACCATGTTCGCCGGTAATTGTTCCTCCAATATCAACTGCACTCTGGTAAATATCTTCTTTTATTTCAGTAAAATATGAAGGTTTTTCTCCATCTTCTTTTAAAATTATAACATGCAAATTACCATCCCCAGCATGAGCTATAACCGGACATTTAGTCTTATACTTTGCTTCAATTTCATTTAATTTATCTAAATATTCTAAGAGACTGCCCCGAGGAACAGTTACATCAGGACTATCCACAATTTTATCTGTAATAGCAGGCAAAATATGACTTCTAATATCCAGAATATCTTTGCGTTCACTAATACTCTGTGCTATCAGCATATCCACAGCCTCGAATTCAGCTGTAATTTCATCAATCTGCGCTCCTATTTCAAACAAATCATCTTCTTTAGCTTCTGAAAGCATAATTATTAAAAAATATTCACCGTTTTCAGCAGGCCACTTTTTACCTATATCAGCAGCTGCCAACTCAATTTCATCTTTTTCTACATATTCTAATGCCATTGGAATAATACCTCTTTTTAAAATAGCTGGTACTGCTCCAAAGGCGTCTCTGCGGTCATTAAAGGCCACAATCAGAGTTCCATTTGCTTTTGGCTCTGGATATAATTTTAAACTAACTTCAGTTATTACACCTAAAGTACCTTCACTGCCAATTAAAAGCTGCATTAGATCATAACCGGCATTATTTTTCAGCAATTTTCCCTTACTGCCCCCATAATGAACTATCTCACCTGTGGGCAGTACAACCTTCATTCCTAAAATCTGATTCCGCATAATCCCGTGTTTTACTGCTCTAACTCCACCGGCATTCATCGCAACCATTCCTCCAGCCTGTGCTCCTTCATCTCCAGGATGCAGGGGGAAATATAGATGGTCATTGCTTTTTAACTCTTCTATAATATCGCCCAGACTAACTGCTGCTTCGGCTTTTAAAAGCATATTTTCTTCGTCAATTTCTAAGATTTTATCCAGTCTTTCTAATGATAAAATTATACTTTCCTGATCTGGTATAGTATTAGCTGCCAGTGCAGTTCCTGCACCTCTAGCAATAACATTAATTTTTTCTTGATTTGCAAATTTTAAAACAGCAGCTATTTCTTCACTGTCAGCAGCTTTTACCACTACCGAGCCGGATACAGGTTCTGGTGCTACCAGACTATAATTATCATTTGTGCTTTCCAGACTGTAGGAAAGTACTCGTTCTGAGTCTGTATCAACCCATTTTTCGCCAACAATTGCTTCTAACTTCTCGATTATCTGATTCTGCATATTCGCCCTCCAAATTTTTAATATCTTAAAAAATTATATTATTTGCTTCCATATTCTTTTATCATTTCAGGAATAATTTCATATAAATCTCCTTCAATTGCATAATCAGCCGCTTTAAAGATTGGGGCTGAAGGATCGGTATTCACTGCAATAATAGTTTCAGCTTCTTTCATCCCTGCCAGATGCTGTGGCGCTCCCGAAATACCAAAGGCAAAATAGACTTTTGGTTTAACCCGCTGACCACTGTAACCAACCTGTCGCTCTTTAGGCATTAAACCCTGATCTACAACATCTCTAGAAACTGCTACAACTCCATTTAAAATATCAGCCAGCTCCTGCAGCATTTTAAAATCTTCGGCATTTTTGACACCGCTTCCACCTGCTACAACAACTTCGGCTTCTGTAATATTTATTTGCTGATCACTTATCTTCTCAATCTCTTTTACTGAATCATTTTCCTTTAAATCAATTTCTTCAATAGTAATTTTACCTTTTCTGTTTTCATTTCTAGCTGCTTTGGCAAATTCCTGATAACGAACTGTTGCCATCTGTGGTTTTGTATCACTTTTAATATGGGCCAGTATATTTTCACTAAAGGCAGGTCTAATCTGCACCAGTGAACCATCTTCTGCTATATCAAGTTCAGTGCAATCTGCTGTCAGACCTGTTTTCAAGGCAGCTGCCAGTCTTGGTGCCAGAGAACGTCCAAAATTTGTGGCCCCAGTTAAAATAATTTCTGGAAGCTTTTGCTCTAGAAATTTAAGAATTGCTTTTTTAAATAAATATTCATCTGGATAAGCAAAATTATCATTAATTAATAATTGAATCTGATCTGCACCATGATAAATTAGTTCATTTAGCTCACTATTTTCTATATTTTCTGCAGCTAGAATTAAAACATTAACTTTTAAATCAGCTTTATCTGCCAGCTCTCTTCCTTTATTTAATAATTCTAAAATCACCGGATGAATTCTATTTTTACTGTATTCAGCTATTATTAATAAGTTATTATTATCTGCCATGATTAGCCTCCATCAAATTTTTAACTGTTAATATTCCTTTTATATCAGCAACAGCTGCTGCAGTTTCGCTTTTATTATAGCTTTTAGTCTTTCTTTTTATTTTCTGAGGTACAACAATGTTTTCAACCCAGGTTGGTGAACCTTTAAAACCAACTTCTTTAATCGGCAGCTGCTCCTTTATTGTTTCATAATCAAGTTTTTCTACCTCGATTTTTCGGGCTTTCATTTTACCTTTAAATGATGGCAGACTTGGATTATTAAGATCTTTAGTTACTGTAATTAAAAGCGGATAACTATAAGTCTTATTGTAATTGGCTTCCCAGAGGGAAGTACTGACTGTAATTTCACTATTTGAGACAGCTGCTATTTCACTTACATAAGCTGCATGATTGATATCCAAAAACTCAGCAGTCTGAGGGCCAACCTGAGCTGTATCTCCATCAACACTCATTTCGCCAGCAATAATTAAATCAAAATCACCTAATTTTTTTGCTGCTGCAGATAGAACTGCGGAAGTTGAAATTGTATCAGCTCCTGCAAAGTTTTTATCTGTTAGTAAAAAAACTTTATCTGCTCCGCGAGCTGCTGCTTCTTTTAAAGCAGATTCGGCTCTTTTAGGACCCATACTTAAAGCTGTAATCTCTCCTCCTAATTTTTCTTTGATTCTGACAGCAGCTTCCAAAGCATTTAAATCAAATGGGTTTACCTCAACTCCAGCTGAATTGCGATCTATCTTTCCTTTTTCAGCATCAAATTGAACCTTTTCCATCTCTGGTACCTGTTTAATTAAAACTAAAATCTGCAAAAAATCAACTCCTCCATAATCTATTACTTTTTTCTAGCTAAAATTTAAAATTATATTTTAGTTAAATCTTCTTTTAATTAATTTATATATTACCGGTAAAATGAGCATCGGTATTCCTAAATAACCTAAAAAACTATATCCTTTAGCAACTAAAGGAATTAAACCAAAACGGGCAATAGACCAGGTTATTAAGACAAAAATTAAAGAAGCCACTATTGAATGACTGTGACCAGTGTTATCATTAGGCCACCAGGAAACTATTCTTTTGACACCACCAAAAACAAAATTTACTCCGGTAGAAATTACTCCAAGTACTATTAAAATTGAAATGATATTTTCGGCTAAAACTCCTCCAACTCCATTATTGACCACATAAATTGTTGGAACCGGTATCTCTAAAATCCCTGGATAATAGGCCAGAACTGTGACTGAGGCGAGAGTTAATAAGATACCATTGATTGCAAAACCTGCCCAGGCAGCCTTCAGTGCATCATCTCTAGTTTTTAAAACATCTGCTACCGCTACGTAGGCTCCAACTGCCAGCGCCTGAAAACTTGCATATAATAACATGCTCCAGAGGGCAGAGCAAATATTAGTGTCTGCAGTCTGAGCAGAAATTACATTAATTATCTTAGGAAAACTAACTACAGCATTTGCCCCATAAACTATGATAACTCCGATAATAATTGCTATTCCTATGTAAGTAGCAAATTCACGGACTAGTTTAGCCCCAAAGATAGTAAGTAAAAATATAATAGCTGCTATAGCAATAGTATTTGCTAAATAAGGAGTTCCTATGGCAGATTTAATTGTACTTCCACCGGTCGCAAAGGCAACTGCTGTTGCCACCCCCATTGTTAAAACAAAAATAATTTCATATAAATTTGAAAAAAGCTTTTGGTATGGGTAGTAAAACTCATCTGTCCAACTTCTGTAATCATAGGTATCATTAACTACACTAAAATCCCAGGCATAATAAAAAATAACTGCATCAATTCCCATGGCAATAACCGGGGTGAAAATTGAATACCAGCCGTGGCTGACAAAGAATTCTGCTGCCTGTCTACCTGAGGCAAAACCTCCCCCAAAATGGGTTGTAAACCAGACAAAAGCTACACTGAAAAAAACCGGAATTGAAAAACTACTCTTCTTCTCCACTACTAATTCTCCTTTACTAGTTTTTTGTTGTGTCTAATATTAAATTTTGCACTTTAATGAGATAAAGTCGTTTTTATTATATTGTAATATTATTTTCAAGTCAAGGCTAAAATTTTTTAGTGGAGTCTATAGTTCAATATTTTGATTAAAAAGCTGCTATAAGCTCTGAATCTAGGGCTCTGATAATTTCAGCTGCCCAGCTAATAGTATTTTTATAGTCCTCGTAAGCTGAAATAGAGTAATGTGTATGGGCATAGCGTACCGGTACACCTATGACTATTGTGGGTACAGAATAATTGCTCAAAGTAATTTTTGCCCCATCATTTCCCCCGCCAATCCGGACTGCATCCTGAAATGGAATTTGATGTTTTTTAGCAATATCTCTGGCAAATTTAATGAATCTGGGATTTGCAATAATGGAGATATCCCGATGTCTGATCTGAGGACCTTTTTTTAATACAGATTGAGCATCATATTGATCTCTAAATGTATCATCGGCTGGTGTACCTTCAAAAGCAATTGCTATATCAGCTTTAATTTTTCTAGAAGTAACTTCAGCCCCTCTTGTTCCAACTTCTTCCTGAGCTGAAAGACTTCCCACTAAATTAAGACCAAACTTTTCGGTGCTTAATTCATTTAATAGATCAATTACAGCTGCTGTTCCCAGACGGTTATCAAAGGCCTTACCCATAATTATTCCCCGTTCTTGATCGAATTCAAAATCAACATCTGGTACAATTGGAGCTCCAACTTCAATCTTATAATCTTTAACTGTTTCTTTTTTAGAAGAAGCACCAATATCAATTATCATCTCATCTATTCCAATCAGCTTTTCTTTTTCTTCTGCTTTCATAAAATGAGGTGGTTTAGAAGCAACAACCCCTTTGATATATTTCCCTTCACTATTTCTCACTCTAACTTTATGAGCCGGAATATTCTGTGGAAACCAACTACCTAAATTAACAAATTTTAAACTACCATTTTTATTAACTGATTTGACCATAAAACCCACTTCATCTGAGTGGCTGTCCAGCATTAAAATCGGTTTTTGAGGGTTTATATTTTCTGGATATAAATACATATTTCTCATTGAATCAACTTCTGTTTTTATATTAGTAGCTAACTTATTTCTAACTACTTCTAAAACTTGATCTTCATAGCCTGAGACACCATTTGCATTTGATAAATCTTTAATTAAATTAATCGAATTATTCTTTTTCATAATCTACTCCTTCTTAATTTAATTTTTGGGCGATATAAAAGCCATAACTAAAATAATCTTTATATTTCTGGTAGAGGCTAATTTCATCTTTTTCATTTTCAATTAATCTCTCAGCCGCTTCAGAATAATTATGTTTTATCAGAAAATCTTCAAAGCGTTCTTCCATCGGCCTGTAATAATTATCGATCCAGCTTGATTCAGGCAGATAAAAATATCCGACCGGTGAAAATCCATTCTCTTCTAATATTTTAATTTTAGCGGAGGCTGTATTAATTTCTGGATACTCATTATGCCAATATTCTTCTATTTCAGCTGGTCTGGAAGCTGTAGTCCAGGTTATTTCGCTGACTGCTAAATAACCACCAACTTTTAGATGCTTTTTCCACTGCTTGATTCCTTCTTCAAAGCCCATAATATAGATTGCTCCTTCTGACCAGATAATATCAAATTCTTCACTGCCAAAAGGAAGTTCATCCATTGATTTTTTTAAGGTCTTTATTTTAGGAGCTAAACCCAGTTCTGCTGCCTTTGTCTTTAACTTTGCTAAAAATTGAGGGAAAAGGTCAACAGCTGTAATCTCTCCGTTTAGCTTGCGGGCCAGAGTAATTGTCTGCCCACCCGAGCCGCAGCCAATATCTGCAATTTTTAAAACTTTATCTTGTTTTAAATCCATAAAGCTCAGAGCCTTTAGTGTATCATCGGTACTGCCTGGTCCCTGTCTTTTAGCTTCTAGATGAAAATCAAGCATTAATTCCAATTCTGTCACTTTAATTTCTCCTTATTTTGTATTATTTTCCTGGTAAAATTTATTAATCTGAGTTGGCTTTTTCTCGTTTTTACCTTTAATAAATGTTCCATTATCAAGCTCCTTTGAAGCTTGAGCAAGTTCTTCTCTGCTGTTCATAACAATTGGACCACCCCAGGCTACAGGTTCGTTTAATTTTTTGCCTGCAAGAAAGAGGAACCTCGCCGTATTTTGAGATGTATTAACTTTTATTTTACTGCCGTTTTCATATAAAACTCCCTGTGGATATTTTTTGAGATTTTCTTTCCCGGGTTCAAAATTGGCCTCTCCTCTAATTAAAAAAGCATAGGCGTTATAATCTGCTGGCAGTTCAAAAATAAATTCGCTCTCCGCAGCTAATTCTACATCAAAAAAGGTTGGTCTGGTGTCAGTTCTCTGAATCTCACCACTTAAACCTTGATATTCACCGGCAATAATCTTAACTTTTTTCTGATCATCTTCATAAACTGGTATCATAGCCTCGGTTATATCTCCATATTGAGGCTCAGTCATCTTATTACTGGCAGCTAAGTTTAACCAGACCTGAACCCCAAGCATTTCTTCTGATGGCTGGGGTAATTCCTGATGCAGAATTCCTGAGCCTGCAGTCATCCACTGACACTGTCCGTCATTAATTACTCCACTGTTTCCTATACTGTCTCCATGTTCAATTTCTCCTTTAATCAGATAGGTAACTGTTTCAATTCCCCGGTGTGGATGCCAGGGAAATCCACGGCTGTAGTCTGCAGGATCAGTTGAATCAAAAAAATCCATCATCAAAAAGGGGTCAAAATCTGGAATCTGATGATAACCAAAACAGCGTCTGAGTTTAACTCCTGCACCATCCTGAGTTTCTCTACCTTCAAAATAACTTTTCACTTTTCTAAACATTTAAATTACCTCTTTCCCCTGATGATTTGTGATCTTAAATATAATTATAAAATTAATTTATCTATATAGTATAGTCTCAAGCTATCTGAGTTTTAATAAATTTGACCCTCTTTGGGGCAAGCCCACGAGGTTTGCTAGCAGACTTTTACTCTATCACCACTAATTATTTCTTTTCATTTTTTGAAGAAAAGATTCTCAAAACAACATAGGCAATCAAAGTGAAAACAAAAAAGATCAGTAGGACTGTGGCAATACTCTGTAGAGAACCGATTAAAGTTCTGTAGATTTCTAAAGTCCAGCGCTCAGTTGTCAGTTGTACAACTTCCTGGTTATTATATCTAGATGTTATATATTTTTCTAAATCCCAGACCCTGACACCACCGGAAATACCAACAACATAAATGGCAAACTTAATATATTTAAGCCAGGCTTCATTAATTGCCTCAGGTACTATTAAATTTAAAATTTTATAAATTGAATCATTGAATAATCTGCTGACTATATAGCAGACGAGAAGGGCCACCAAAAAAGTAACAAGCAGTAAAAGATAAAACATAGTCACACCCCCTATTTAATTATTTTAAATATTTATGATTATTTAAGTTTATTTTCTACTGAATTTATTTTTTTATCCATTGCTGCTTCTCGGTCCCGACGGTCATCAATTTTTAAATTAGTTGTAACTCTTAAAGCACCATTCTCAAAAGGAACTTCATGCATCTTTTTTGTGATATCAAAAATATCACTAAGCTCTCCTTCTAAAATAGTTCCCATTGGAGTTAACCTATATTTAACCTTATCTTGATTTTTTAAAACTTGATGACAGTCAGCAACATAGCTGCTTAAACTTGTACTTTCTGTACCCAGTGGAACAACTGTTAATTCTGCTATAACCATTATTAATCCTCCTAAATTTTATTGTTTTTTATCATTTATCTATTTCTTTTTTAAACTGACTTATTCTTTCTACCTGAAGTGTAAAAGATTCTAGTCTGGCCTCCATAACCTGAGTAAATACACTACCATCTGTCTCTAAGGCAAGAAATGGTAAAGATGAAAACTCATTCAGCACTTTTTTAGTCAAATTATTACCATATTTTTTTGCTAATTTTAGTTTTTCTTTTTCTAAAGAATTACTTAATACTGATTCTGCAACCCGATTTGGCATACAGCCAAAAGGACCAATGATAATAATACCATCTACCTGATCAATAATCTCATCAATACTGCTGCCTACAGTCAAAATTGCCTCACCTGTTAATTCCTTTGACAAAGCAGTTTCAGCTGTTTCGATCAGCTCATCTATATTTGTTAGGCTGTAATTATAAAGTCCTGTCTCTGCAAAAATCGATTTAATTGTCTTTTCTATCTGTCTCTGATAGGTATTTTTTGCTTTCTGTTTAAGCTTCCCGATAAAACCGGGCTGTTTTTTATTAATTCCATTTTCAATTAAATAATCAACATAATATATCCATTCACTTTTTTGAGCCACCTTTGTTACTATTCCTTTTTTAGCAAGTTTTTCTACCAGAAATCTACGAGAAAATTTATCGCTTCTCACATAGATTTCTCCTGTAAGAGCAACTTTTTTTGCTTGCTTATAACTTTCATTTAATTTAATATTAGCTAGTACTGCCGCTTCATTTTTTAGTAATTTTTTGATTTGACCCCACGTATTATTATCTAGAGCATTAAATATTTTTCTTTTACTTTTTTCAAGCTGTTTTAATGCTTTTTCTTTATCAGTGGCCAGAGCCAAAATAACACTCTCAATATCATCCAGTACATCAGCAATAATTACTGCCTGCCAGGCTCGCATGGTAAATTTTCTTCCTAAACCTGCATAACCATTGTCAGCACTTAAAGTAAGCACAGCTGTATCTTCTATTTTTTTGTCTTCAATCAGATTATTCAATAATACATTGTATTGGCCAAAGCGACACGGTCCGGAAGCTTCGGGCATAAAATAGGCAAGTATTTCTCCATTGTTTTTTCTTTTATCTAAATAATTAAGCATCGTTCCCAAGGTCAGTTGGAGGGGCAGACACTCTTTTGAACTTGAATTAGCTCTCCCCCTTTTTAGCTCAGCTTCACCAGGTGGAGGAGCAGCTTCAGCATTAACTCCACTATATCTTAGTCCTGAAACAACAGCTCGACTGGAATTACCTCCCATTGAAGGTATTAAAACTTTTACATTTTGTGAATCAAGTGAATGATTATTAGCTTTTGAGTCAACTACTCTGACAGAATTATCATATTTTATTTCTGCTTTTTTAAAATTGCTTTCTGCTTTGGGAATCCCTTCATCTTCCTCGAGCTTTCGGTAGCTTTCTACAACATCTAAAAAGGCTTCAATCCTGGTATTTAAACCAGCATCAGCTGTATGACTGTCCAGCTCTAAGGTTAAAGAAGGTTTGCTTCCATTTTCTCTGCGGAAATAGTTTAAAAGAAATGAATCAGGTCCACAGCTAAAATTTGTTATATAGGCTGCAAACAAATTTGGGTTTTCACTTACAATTTTAGTTCCCTTCATTATTAACTGGCCCATTGACCAGTACATTTTTGAAGAAACTCCACTTTCTTCAAGATTAAGCATATCATAGGGTAAAACTATTTCTCCACGGGAAGCAAATTTATGAGAAATCCCCATATTAGCCTCTGAAACAAAAGCATTATAAGGGCGGCCAAAAATGACTACTGCTTTTTGATCAGGATTTTGCTCAAGATAGCTGAGCACTTCTTTCCCTTTTGATTTCAGCTCTTTTTTAAATTGCTGCTGATGTTCAATTGCTTTCTGATAGGCAGTCTGGGCTTTGTTTTTAGATAAACCTAATTTAAGAGCAATATCTACAAATTTTTCTTCTGCAGCTATAAAACCTTTTTGAAAATTAATTACTGGTGAAAAAACATTATCTGCTTTTAGCTCAGGCCAAACAGCAGCTAAATAATATGGCTCAGCTTGAGCCAGGGGGCAGAGCATACTTTCATCAGCTCCATTTTCCACATATAAGCCTTTAACATGAGGCAGAAATATATAATCATACTTGTGATTTTTAAGCAGGTCATATATATAACCGTGACTCAATCCCACCGGATGACAAAATGCAGCTGACTGCTTTTGCACACCATCTTCTGCTGGATTTTCAGGAATAATAACTTCATAGCCCAGCTCAGAAAAGAACTTAGAATAAAGCGGAAGTAGAGTGTTTACTGTAAGCGAGCGATTAATGCCTATTTTCCCTCTGACTTTATTCTTTTTGGGCACAGCAAAATATTTTTCATAAACCATTTTTTCTCTTTGATTTACATAGTCTAAGTTTTTGACATCATAATCTAGATTATTAGAAAGATTAACGTATTTATTACAGGCCCCTCCAAAAGGGTGCTTTTCGCCTTCAATCTCCATTACATTAATCTTACACCTGCGATCACAGTCTTCTTTACCTCCCTGACAGACAAAAGACTTATGATATTTTATCTTTCTTTCAGCAAGTTCTTTTAGCTTAAATTCTTTCTCTTCAGTTAGTGCTAGTTTTAAATTATTTTTTACCAGCAGTGCTTCTCCATAAGCTCCCATCAGACCAGGTTCTGGTGGTACAATAATTTCCTTCTCTGTGAGAGCTGCCATAGCAATCGGTACTGCCTTATTGTAACAGACGCCTCCCTGCATGAAAACCTTATCTCCAACTGCTCGGTTGCCTTTAACTCTGTTGGTATAATTCAAACAGATAGAATATACTAAGCCTGCACAAATATCTTCAACCTTTAGCCCTTCCTGGACAGCACTTTTAATATCACTGCTAATAAAGGCTGAACATTGATCATTAAAATTTGGCGGTTTTCTTCCCTTTAAAGCAATTTCTTCTATAGCCTCTACTTCAATATTAAAAGATTCTGCTGCAGCTTCTTCTAAAAATGAACCCGTACCTGCCGAACAGGCCTCATTCATTGCATAATCAGTTGGTACTTCGTTGACTATGTAAGTATATTTAGCATCCTGACCACCTATCTCAAAGATAGTTTCTACTTCATTATCGAAAAAAACAGCAGCTTTCGCATGGGCCATAATTTCATTGTGAATTGATTTACTAAGAGCATGTAAACCTACAATCTGTCTCCCAGAACCGGTTACTCCAAGCCCTATAATTTCAATTTCTGTCTCGCCAATTTTCTCTGCCAGTTTTGTATAACATTTTCTGGCAGCTTTAACTGGATCTCCATTTGTTCTTAAATAAACAGAAGCTAAAAGTGCATCATCTTCCACTCTCAAAATTATTGCTTTAGTAGTCGTTGAGCCCACATCTATCCCAAGAATACATCTATCTCCAGGCTTAGCTGTTCCTGTTTCCATATTTTTAAAACTAACTTTATCTCTATAGTTCTCTAATGCGGGCAGAAAATTAAAAGAACTCTGATCTTTATTGTAAAGATTAGTTAAATCTAAATCATCTCCATACTTTTCTCCCCAGAGAGCAGTACCTAAGGCCTCAAAATAATCCGCTTCTTCAGGCACAATTACTGCAGTTAACTTCTGCTTCAGGTAATCAATCATTACCTTATTTTTACTACTTCCTCCAACTACCATAATTGATTGTGCTTTAAAATTAGAAAGTAATTCCATAATTTTATCTGCCATCATACTGCACAAACCAGCAACAATCTTTCCCTTTTCTTCTCCCTTATTTAAAGCATGTGTACAGTCACTTTTACAAAAAACTGAACATCTACCGGAAAGATGATAGGGATTATCTAATTGAGCAATTTCCATCGCCTCTTCCAATTTGATATCCATTCTTTTTAGCTGCTGCAGAAAAAACTCACCCGTTCCGGAAGCACATTTATTACCGCTGTGAACATCCGCTATTCTCCCTCTTTCATCTAGTTCATAAGCCATAAAGGTTTCTCCACCTGCACTTACAATTGCTTCAACAGCAGGATATTTGTCCTTTATATGGTTATATGCAAGCTCTGTAGCCTCAGGTTCTGAAAGAGAGGGAAGGTTAACAAATTTTTTGGATTTACGACCTGTAACTGCAAAATTAATTTCTTCATCTAAGTTAAAATCAGCCAGTATTTTTTCCAAAGTTTTAACTGCACTGCCCTCATGTGGAAGTCCCTTAAAATCTACAATTTTCAAGTCATTACTATTTCTTTTTGTTTTAAGGACTTTTATTTTAGATGATCCCATACAAATTCCTATAGAATTCAAGGTTATCGCCTCCATATTTTTTTATCTGTAGACATTAAAAACATTCCATCTTATCTGAGTTGGGTTTTAGATAAATTTAATAAATTAATTCCAGTCCTACCCCAACTTTTTTAAGATCTACTACTTGAGCTAATTCTATTTTAGAATGCAGATCCGTGCAGTGCGATGCGTGAATAACTTTAGGTTTAAGATTTTCAAAATAAGTTTTTGTTCCTTCCAGCTGCTTTTTGGAAGGATTCTGCAGATGAAAGCCACCAATTACATCAATTATTCTATCATCCTTAAATATATCTTTGGCCTCTTCTATGATATTGCAGATCCCAGCATGTGAGCAGCCGGTGATAATTACTAATCCCTCAGAAGTCTGATAAGCTAAGGCAGAATCTTCAATTATATAATCATCTTTTTCGTTACCGCTAATTATTACTTTTCCGATAGGATTTTGAGCTTCAAAATTATTATTTCTCTCAATTTCTCCTAAAAAAACTAGATTTTCAGTCAGCTGAATATATTCTCTGCTCAAATTTAAATCAAAATGATGGCCTGCCCTTTCCTTAGAAATCAAAGAGCCAATCTGATCAATTCCTCCTACCTTTCTGGAAGCAAAAGTTTCAGGATGGGTCACTAGTATAGGTTTTTTATATTTCCTATTTTCAATTTGGGCTTCAGTATAAAATTGAATTAAATGCTGTAAGCCCCAAGTGTGATCAAGATGGCTGTGGGAAAGCACAAGATAATCCAAATCTAATAAATCTATGCCCATTTTTTTAGCATTTTCTATAAAAAGATCAGAATAGCCGGTATCAAATAATATCTTTTTGCCATCAGCTTCAAGATAATAGGAAACACCAGGTTCTCCTCTAAAGTAGCGGTCAATTAAGGTATTATTTTCAACTAAAACTTTTAATTTCATTTTTATCACCTTTTTTGAATATATTGAAGAAACTCATACTACCATTTATCAAAATGAACTTTAGCTTCTATATATCTATCTGAAGCTTCTTTTTCTTCTGCTGGATAACCGAGAGAAATTATTGAAAGAACCTTTACTTTTTCAGGAATTTCTAAAATAGAATTTACATGCTCTATAATTCTCTCTTTAGGATAAACTCCAAGCCAGACAGCTCCTAAACCCAAATGAACTGCTTCTGTCAGCATATTTTCAGCTGCAGCAGCACAATCCTGTACCCAAAAACCTTGATAAAGCTCTTCTTCTAAATTTGCACAGACAGCTACAGCCGTATCAGCTTCTCGAAGGGCCTCTGCATACCCATGTATATCAGCAATACTATTTAATATTTTTTTGTTTTTTATAATTATGAAGTGGTTTATCCGCTGATTTCCACAGGAAGGTGCTGCAAAGCCAGCTTTAACAATCTTTTTTATTTTTTCTTTTTCAACTTTCTCAGCTGTATATTTTCTAATACTTCTTCTTTCAAAAATTTCTTTCATTATATAATCATAACTCCTATCTTTTAGTTATTTTTAGGATTTAAAGCTTTCTGATCAACTTATTTGAGCAGATAATATTTTTATTGGCTTTAGATATTGATTAAAATTAAGGCCACTACTGTCATCAAAATCGAAAGCCATTCTTTAGTCTTTAGTTTTTCGCCAAAAAACAAACAGCCTGCAGCCGTTATCAAAACAATACTTCCTGCACTGAATATCGGAAAGACAACTGCTGTTTTAAGATAGTTTAAGGCGCTGATCAGAAAAAATGAAGAAAACAGATTGGGAATCCCAACTGCAAATCCGGTTAATAGTTCTGATTTTTTGGGATAGCGGCCTACCTTTTTAAAACTATAGAAAGAACTGATCAAAAAAGCAGAAAAGAAAACCCAGAACAAAAATAATACCTTATAATTAACCAGAGCATATTTTTGAAATATCTTATTGCTAAATTCTGCAATACCACCGTAGAGAAAAAGAAAGATTAAATTTAACCTCAGAGCCTGCCCTAAGTCCTTCTTAAAAGGAAAGTTAACCAGAATAATTGAACTAATAGCCAGCAGAATACCAACCCACTGCAAGTCTTCTGGATATTCCCGCCAGATAATTATTGCAAAGAGCATCGGAATTAAAATTCCTAACTTGCCGAAAGTTCCGGCCAGGCTGGCTCCATTTTCGCGTACACTCTTTTGATAATAGATAAAAGAGGTGAAGAAAAAAATACCGGCAGCCAAGCCAATTAAAGTTGCCCACTGCTGACTGGATTGAGCCGAAAATAATCCTTCTCCCTCAAAAATAACGCGGTTGAAATTTGCCCTAAAATCACTGTGATTAAAATCAAAAAACTTAATCCCCTGATTAAAAATGAGAAATAAAGAAATTGCTGCTGCAGTAAAATAATTAATCGAAGTAACTAGATATCTATTTAAATTATTTGATTCGCTGAATTTAAAGATTAAAGCAATTGATGAACTGCATAAGACTGCTAAAAATAAATAGATCAAAGACTACACTTCCCTTACTGATTTATTTTATCTAAGCTTTAAGTTTAGTCGTTTTCAGTTAATAATGATAAATATATAGCAGAAATTTCATCTGTCAGATAAATATCTTTGGCTGTTTTATAAAAGTCCTGTCCCTCATGATGGGCTTTCAGAGCTTTGACCTTAAAGATTACCGGCTGCCTGGTTCTCCTGCGGGCCACTTTTTTAGCTTCCTTAACTCCAAGACTTAAGTGAACATAATTTCTGGCCATTGGCTTCAGCCCGGCAGCCATAATTTTAGTTTTAACCTCCGGCCTTGTTCCGTGATAGAGAATCTCTGGAGGTTCTACGGCTTGATAATCAGGGCTAACTCCTTCAATGCTGTGACCATAATTAGCTCTAATTCTTTCTTTATTATCTAAAAAACTGAAGCGTCCTTTAGAATCATTCTTTACCAGCTGAATTAAATCTACTTTAGTTATATCCTGAAATCTATTTTGCAGAGCAGCCAGTAACTTATCTGTTTTAACTGAAGCATCTGCTGCCAGTTTCAAATCAAAGTCTTCCGGATGGTGCCTCAGAATATAGGAGACTGTTTTCGAAAGTTTTGTTTTATTCATTAAGAATCACCCAATAATTATTTATTCTCATTTTTTGATTTTTTAAAGAAAAAATTTTTAAGTTAAAAAGCGTTCAGCTATTTAATTATTTCCTAATTTTGGTTCCAGTATAAGTAAAAGCATCACTATTCATCTCAAGCCGGTCATCTTTGATTTCGGCGATGACATTTCCACAATGTCCACAGACAAAGTCCCGGCCTGAAACTTTTCCATCATAGAGTCTTGTTATTTTAGATTTCCAGCAGCGAAGAACTTTTCCCTGCCCAATTTTTTTGTATTTAAAAAGTTTAGTTTTACATTTAGCACATTTAATAGTCAGCATAATATCAATCCTCTGATTAGAATCTGAAATAATATTATTAAAATTATTTGAATATCAGTTCACTGTAATCTGATTTTTGCCCTGTTTTTTACTTTCATACATGTTATTATCTGCTCTTTTGGTAAGAGATTCAATTGTATCATTTTTGCTAAATTTAGTAGCACCAAAAGACATTGTAACATTTATCTTTTCCTGCTTGTGTTCGATAAAAGATTCATTAATTAATAATTTAAGTCTTTCTAATAAATTTTTAAGATATGTGTTATTATTTATATCAAAGAGTATTAGCGCGAATTCATCTCCGCCCCATCTAAAAGCTTTATCAGCATCTCTCAGATTATTTTTTAGGGTATTAGCAATCATCGCTAAAATTCTGTCTCCAACTAAATGACCATAATTATCATTTATATATTTAAAATCATCAACATCTAAAAAACAAAATGCTATATTATCTTTATTTATATCATTTCGCTCAATTATTTCAGCTAAAATCTTTTCTAAATAGTTTCGGTTATTAATTTCAGTTAATTTATCTCTATGATTTTCCTGTTTTAATTCATTAATTTTTTCTTCTAAAGACTTCATTTTTATATTTTTCAAAAATAATTCTACCGCTCCTACTATTTCATTCTTTTCATCTTTTAAAGGAACAGTTCTAATTGTTACTGGAATTCGCTGACCATCTTTATGATGTAAATATACATTTGCCTCTCTTTTTTTGCCATCTTCCATTGTAGCATGAAGTGGGCAGCCATTATGACATAAATTAGTTCCTTGATCATCTACATGCTGGAGAATGTTGTCATAACAATGTTTTCCTATTACTTCTGCTTTTGAAAAACCTGTAATTTCTGCAGCCTCTTTATTCCAATATCTTATCTTTCTGTTTTGATCAACATAATATACTCCACCATATATATTATCTAAAATGTCATTTAAATCAATTTTCATCTCGTGTCACTTCCTCAATTATAATTTAATATTCTATTTTAAAATGCAGCTGCTTTTTTAAATCAAGCTAGAAGTTCAAAACTTATGTATAATATTCTTTTTAATTCGACTAATTATTTATATATCTTATTTAAAACAGCCCTTGGATTTTGAATAAACTTTGAATAAGAAAATTCTAAGAGCTCATTTTTTAACTCAGCCTGAAGTTTATTAGCCTGCAGCTTAAGCTCAATTTCTCCAACCTTAAAGCCCTCAATTTTATTAATCTGATCCAGATTATTATTTTTCAACTTAAGCTTGATATCTTCTTTGAGCCGTTTTAATTCCAGCCAGAGCCGCCATTCTTTTAATGATCTGATACTCAGTTCAGGCAGGGTATCAGCCTTTTTGAGCAGCATCAAATTTGAATAAATGTGGCTGCCGCTGACTCCATAACCCTCTGCTTTAATCTTTTTACCAAGCTGCTGCCAGCTTTCAACTTCAAAGAGCAAATAATTATGATTAGTTCTTTTACTGCTTGAAGGAAAATTAATTTCTTTTCTTTCAACTATTTTTTTATTTTTTATCCTGCCGTAATAGCGGACTCCACTCTGCTGACCAAACTTTGCTTTACTCTGAAAAATTGCAATGTATTCTAAATTATAATTTAAAACTTGCTGCTGTAAGGGTAAATAATATAAATTATTATCTAACAAATACTGCAGCTGCTTTTTTCTTTTCAGTGATCCAAGCAGCAGGTCAACCTTAAATTCTGACTCTGGTCTAAATTCTTCTGCAGCTGCCGGCAGCAGATTGCGCTCAAAGTTACTCTGAGCTGATTCATCAATAATATTTTCTAAAAATTTAGCTAAAAGTTCTGTACTGCCCGGCAAAAATGGAAAGGCTCCAATATTAACCTGTTCTATACTCTGATAGAATTTGTGTTCTTTAAATTTTTCTTGATCATGGTAGGGAAAAAGCACATAGGCCCCAACCATTGTTCTTCTGTAATCTGCTCCCATTTCTGCTGCTACTGCATCCCGGTAGCGGTGCATGGTATTGATGTCAGATTCTTCAGGGCCAGGAATATAATCATAGCGACTGCCATAGCCTGTTCCCTCTTCTGCCTGATTAAGCCGATATTTAGCATCAAAAATAAATTTATACTGGTGCTCAGAATCATTTTTACTAAGTGATAAAATGTTATCCGGTTTCTGATTGGTAGTGATACTATCTCCACTTGATCTATTATAGCTTAAAGTGAATTTCTCACCGGTAATTGGATTCTGGTATTCGACCTCGGCTGAGGCTCCCTGAGATAAAGTAACATTGATGCCGCTGTAATCTAATTCAATAATATTATTTTTGAGCATTTTGTATTTATCCTGCAGCAGGCTGTTTAATTTGAGAAAGGTCCAGTATTCATAGAGCTGCCAGAGTTGTTTAATTGAAAGCCTAAAGATATCTCCATTGAGAGAAAGTCCCTTTAAAAGCATTAAATAATACTTATATAATTCTTTATATCCGGGGGCCATCTGCAGCACTAATGAAATTGAATCAATTTTCTGCAGCTCACCAACTTCAGCCAAAAATGAATGATTAAGCTTTAATTTCAACTTTCTAATCATCTTCTCAATTTTAGTGACTAAATTCTGATCAGGATTTCTTTTTGAATTAATATAATTAATTTTAAAGTGTTTGAGTCTTTTGATCAGTTCAGAAAAACTCCACTTGATAAATTTATTTTCAAAATTATCATAACTCAATTTTTTCTCCACTGCCAGCATCTTTTCCGGCAGTTTAAGCTCTTTGTCATAGTGGCGGCTGTTCTTATTTAACCATTTGAGGCTCTGTCTGCCGACTTTTTTAACTCTGGAGGCGGGTCTGACATTTCTTTTTCTAATAATCCGGTGGTGAGGTGACTCTTCTACTCTTTTTAAGGCTTTAAATAAATCTTCAAAAATATTTTCTATGATTACAAAAAACTCAGCCTCAGTTATGTTCTGCTTTTCAGAAATTTTCATTTCCTGATAGGTTTTTCTTAAAAAGTCATAGGCTAAATTATATACTTCCTTGTTTACCTCTTCTAAAAGCTGGTTGTAGTCTTTTTGATAGTCAATCTTACTGGGAAATACTTCTAACTTTAAAGTTAAAATCACTCGAGAATTACTTCTAATTTCAAATTCCGAATAACCAATATCACTGCCGAAATTGACACTGCCATAAAGCACATTCGGATTGTCATTGGGATGTGACAGAGATTCTCTAATTTCACGATTGGGGTGGTAGAGTTCAATTGGCAGCTCGGCTTCTATGTAAAAATCATAATTCTGATATTCAAAAAAGAGGGGATAGCTTTTAATAGAATTAAATTGACTTCTTTTGAGCTGATCCATTTCTGGATCATGGTATTTAAAGTCAAAGTCATCTTCTAAGTTTGAACTGAAACTGCAGGCAGCCTGAGCCGTATTTGCCTCTGGAAACTCCTTTTCGTGATCAGGATGCAGAGGCTTACCTTTAATATTTAGAGAAAGTTTATCATTTTTGATTGTGATTAGATCTATTTTTTTAGTGGCCATTTTATCATCCTTAATAACTTTCGACTTATTGCTAGTTTCACCGAATAACAGGTAAATTTTAATTTTTAACCTTAAATTGGGTGAACTTTTTAGCTAAGAAAATTACTCTCTCTGATTCTAAGTACTAATGCTTCTAAAACATCTTTTAAATCAACTTTTAGTGTCATTTTTTAACACCTCTATTCTTGATAATAATAATCAAAAAGATACATCAAAATCATCTTTATCATAATTTCTACTGATATTATTTGCCTTTTTTGCATCTTCTTTCTCTATTTCATGTTTATAAATCTGCTCTTTATATTCTGAATCTATATCATGGCCCAGTAGTTCCAGTTCATTTATCGCACAGATTTTGTCGACTCCAAACCATTTGCTATAACCTTTAACCAGATTTTTACCTTCATATTCAGTAATCCATTTTTCTGCAGCAGCAAGTCTCTGTTTTTTGTTATATCTATTTCTTTTGGGTGCAAACATTAGTACCCCTCCAATTAAAAATAATAGCTGTTATATTTTTTGAAGATTTCTCTTGATATCTTATTATGAAATTTGTGTATTTCACTGTCCAATTCAAAAGAATCAATTTTTTCCTTTTCCCACTGCTTAAATTTTACATTGAGATCAGATAAAGCTTTTTTTAGTTCTCTTTCATGTGCAAGAGCAGCCAGCCGCCTAACTTCTTTTTTAGTTTTTTTGCTGTAAGCATTCATTTTTAACTCCTTTTGAAATGACAAGAAAAATTATCTAATTCTTATATTCTTCTAATCCTTTAACATTATCCGCTCTTAAAGATTATTTAATATTAAAGCGGATAAACATTACCGCTATTTACTATATAATATTTATCTCCCTTTTTGCCGAGTTCTAAATAAACAAAACAATCTTTTACTGCTAAATCAGTTATTTTTTTAGGAACTACAACTGGTCCTATCTCTTCTTTACCTTCCATATAATCCTTAACCCATAATTTACCCTGTTTGATTTTAGTTATGGCATAATTACCTTCCTCATAGGAATTATAGTTATTAAATTCATTTTTAATTGATTCATCATAAAGTAAATCAGAAAACTCTACCACTTTGGGTAGAACATCTTTAAACTCATTAATTGTTGAATAAATCTCATCAAATTTTTTATTATCAATATAATTATTATTTTTCAACCATTTAGTGAAGCGCCGCATTACAGTTGCTGTTTTTTTCATTAAATATTTTTCAGCCATTACTTTCCGAATCATAAAATCAGTCATAAATTCATCGATCTGCATACTGCTGAGTTTATCAATCGAATACATCTCACAGTAATTATCTTCTCCATAGATAGCTTTTTCTTCAAAGTTATCCTGTTCTTCCTCTGGTAAAAACATATAAGCATAACTATTTAAATAATCTTCAAAAAGAGATATTACATTAGTGTAGTCATTATATGTTCTCTTGCTTAACCTTTGATCCTGGTCTGCTAGGAAGTCATTTAATAATTGTTTTAGACTATCCATTTTTATCATCCTCCTATTCTTTTAAAGCAAGCTATTTTTAAATTCAAGATTAAGCATAATTATCTAAAAGTTTAATAAATATAAAGTCTTAAATCAGATTTAATATCTTCCGGATCATACTCTTTAAATCTCTGACTTTCAGCCCACTCCAGCATAGACTCATATTCTTCATGATCTGGATTGGAGATAATGCTCATAAATTCACTAAACCCGCCTACTCCTCCTACATCTTCTGGGGGGGCAGTTCCTTCTCCTTCTAAAAAGCTCGGAGTATTCTTATTATAATCTTCTATAATTTCTTCAGTTTCTAAATAATGATGCCAGTTATCCCCGTAATCATAAATATACTTGATCCTAGCAGGTAGAACGTCTTTCAGTTTAACTTCATTTTCTATTGCCTGCTCAAAATCCTCAGCGGCAAAGTTTAACTGATCTCTATTATAATCAAGATTTTCCTGGTTCATAGCCAGATTTAAAACAGCTTTGAATCCATCTCTGTGATATTCTGATTGATTCCAATTTTTAGTTTTATCTTTTTCTTCACTGTAAACAAAGAAATCATGCAGGTGATAATCCTGCCAGTTATATAGTTTTTGAAGAATATTGTGCAGTTCTCGAAATGTATAGTTTAAAGGCACTATTATCTTTCTCCAGGCTTGATATTCACCGAGTTCCAGTTCAACTTTTAAAACTGCAGCCTGAGTTTGAATTACCTCTTTTTCGCCAAAATATTCTGCTAATTCATGCTGTAATGTTTCATCAGGATAAAAGTAATCTTTCTTATCATCTTTGCGCGACATATTATTTATATTTTTTGCTACGCGCGACTGATAAATTTCATTTTCATTTAATCTATCAGCAAATCGCTTCGTCATTTTACAGGAATTATTCATTCTCGCTATGTAACTTCTATCTTTTGCTTTCTGATAGCAAAAATCTTCAAATTGATCTAAATATTTTTCGATTAAACTTGCTTTAATTCCCTCTCGTTCAAAAGCTCTTCTTATTCCTGCTTTGACTCGATCCTCAAAATTATTAAAATCATCTTTTTTTAATCCATATAAAATCACTGTATAATCAGTAGCATCATTAACCAAAACTACTGTTTTACGGCGGTTTAATCTAAAAAAATTAGCATGCCAGGAAAATAAGGGAGGTCTTTCTTTCGGTTTAAGCTCTTTTAAATTTAATTCATCTCTTAATTTATTTGTTGCCTGAATCAGCATAATTATCAATCCTTTATTTATATTTTTATTTACAGCTTAAATTCTGGTTAATACTGCCATCAGGCAGCATATTATCAGGGTGATATTCTCCTTTTTCTTCCATTTGATAACGATGACAGCTTTTATTTTGACCATGACAGTAGTTTTCAACCCACTTTTTATCTATTTCACCAGCCTCATAAAATCTTTTCATTGGACAGACTGGATACCATTTGCAAGTCACAATTAGCCTCCTTAAGTTCATCCAAATTTAAATCATCTCTTACCTTATTTAGTTGTCTGGATCAGAATACTTGAAAATCTTTTAATATTAATTTATCTATAATTTAAACTACTTAAATTATATCACAGAAGATCGGGTAATTAAATAATTTCTAAATTCTAAGCTATCTGAAATAACAAGAAAAAGAGCCTTCCAGTTATCAACTAGAGGCTCCTCTTAAATTTATTCTTATATTACTTTCTATTTTCAATATGATTTGGTCTGTTATTAGTATTTTAACTTATATTTATCATAATAAAGCTGCTAAGACTGCCATTGCTGTGCTTCTGATTGGGAGATGTTCTCAAAAGCGAGCAGACTCCATTCTTCAGCTAAGCGAGCATATAAATCTCTGGTCAGATTTTCTTCCTAAAACATGAATTCTAAATCTGCTATTTGTTTTTCGCTAAGTTCAAATACTGGATAGTTATTTACGATATTTTCTGGACTGTGAATACCATTTCTCGGTCTCTGTGCCATGATAATGCCTGCAGCTGAAGTTAATAATATGATTAGTTAAATTATTTCAATAAAATTCTTAGCTTTTTCAGTAATAGTCGCATAATTATTATTTTTTACATCTTCATTATTAATCAAAGAACTTCCTATTCCTACTGCAACTGCTCCACTATTTAAAAATTCATTTATATTATTTAAATTAACGCCTCCTACTGCTATAAATTCAACGTGATCTAAGGGACCCTGTAAACTTTTCATATACTTAACACCAGAAGCTTCAGCCGGAAAAAATTTTATTAAGTCTGCTCCTTCATTCATTGCATTAATAACTTCAGTTGGCGTAGCTGCACCAGGGATAGATACTTTTCCATATCGATTACAACAATGAATCATTTCTTTATTTACAATAGGACTAAGAATAAAGTCTGATCCTGCTTGAATTGCTGTCTTTGCAGTTTCACTATCAAGTACAGTTCCTGCCCCAATATGCATAGAATCACCAAATTTTTTATCAATACTTTCTATAATTTTTTCAGCATTATTTGTATTAAAGGCTACTTCTACTAATTTTATTCCTCCTTCATAAAGAGATTGAACTACTTCGAGAGCTTGATTACTATTATCAACACCTCGAATAATAGCTATAATTTTATTATCTTTTATTGATTTTATAATATCTGATTTTTTATTCATATATATTCACCCCTATAATATACTTACCATTCTGCTATAGTACCATCTTTATTTCGCCAAATTGGATTTTTCCAATCATGACCTTGACTAGCCATTTGTTTAACTTTTTCTTCATTAATACTTATACCCAATCCAGACTTTTGGGGTATTTCTAAATATCCATCATTATATTTAAAAATTTTTTTATTGTTAATATAATCTAACAAGTCATTGCCTTTGTTATAATGAATTCCTAAACTTTGTTCTTGAATGAAAACATTAGGAGTGCAGGTGTCAACTTGAATTGCAGCAGCTAAGCTAACAGGTCCTAAGGGACAATGAGGAGCTATTGCTATATCATACGCCTCTGCCATTGTTGCAATTTTTTTCACTTCTGAAATCCCGCCAGCATGAGATAAATCAGGCTGTAATATATCCACATTGCCATTACTTATTACATCTTTAAAATCCCATCTACTAAATAATCTTTCTCCTAATGCAATAGGAATTCCATAACTAGTTAATTGATTTAAAGATTCAAGGTTTTCTGATAATATTGGTTCTTCAATAAACATAAGATTATAATCAGCTAATTTTTTAAAAAGGACTTTTGCCATTGCTCTATGAACTCTTCCATGAAAATCTACTGCAATACCAAAATTTTTATTAGTTTTTTTTCTAACTGCTTCTACTCTTTTTATAACATTTTCAACTTTATCATAATCATCAATATAATGCATTTCTTCTGAAGCATTCATTTTAATGGCTTGAAAACCCTGTTTTAATTTTTTTTCAGCTTCTTCAGCAACATTTTCAGGTCTATCTCCTCCTATCCAGGAATAAACTTTTATTTTATTTCTGGCTTTTCCACCCAAAAATTCATAAATTGGTGCATCATAATATTTTCCTTTAATATCCCATAATGCCTGATCAATTCCTGAAATAGCGCTCATTAAAATTGGTCCACCTCTATAGAAGCCCCCTCTGTAAAGTTTTTGCCAGTGATCTTCAATTTTTAAAGGATCTTTTCCAATTAAATAATCACTCATTTCTAATACAGCTGATTTAACAGTTTCAGCTCTTCCTTCAATAACAGGCTCCCCCCACCCAATAATACCTTTATCAGTTATCATTTTTAAAAAAAGCCATCTTGGAGGCACTTTATATAGCTCTATTTTAGTAATTTTCATTTTATTCCCCTACCTTAATTAAGATATTATACATTTTTATTACCTATATATCCTTTTCTCCACATATCAAGAATAATAGCAAAAAGTATTACTAATCCTTTAATTACACTTTGCAAAAATGGTGAAACTGCTAAAAGATTCATAGCATTTCCAATCGTAACAATAATTAAAGTACCTACTACTGTACCTGCAATATTACCTTCGCCACCAAATAAACTAGTCCCTCCAATAACAACAGAAGCTATAGCATCTAGTTCTAAACCTTCTCCCATAGTTCCTGGAGCAGCAGTTAATTTTGATGTTAATATAATGGCTGCAACAGAAGCCATAATACCGTTAACTATATATACAAAAAATTTAATTTTATTCACTTCTATACCTGACAGCCAGGCTGCCTTTTTATTACTACCAGAAGCATAAACTTTTCTCCCAAATGTTGTATAATTTAAAATATAATAAGTTGCTATAAATAGTAATCCGTAAATATATATAGCCACTGGTATTTTAAAAATTCTTGCTAAACCAAAAAATTCATATGAACTAGGAAGTCCAAAAATAGTTTTACCTTTACTTATATATAAAGACAAACCCCTTGATATGTTCATCATGGCTAAAGTAGCAATAAAGGGTGGTAATTTTAATACTGAAACGTTAAAACCATTTATTGCTCCTAAAATGATGCCCAACCCTATCATCATTATTACTGCAAGTATCATACTCATGCCATTTACCATCATCATGGCCCCAACCATACCAATAAGAACTACCTGGCCTCCAACAGATAAATCAATCCCACCTGTTAAAATTACAAATGTCATTCCTAAAGCTACCACACCTATAATGGCAGATCTTTGTAATATATTTAGAATATTATTTACAGTTAGAAAGTGTGGAGAAAGAAAAGAAACAACAATACCAATCCCAATTAAAATAAATAAAATAGCAAATTCAGATTGAACTACCTCTTTGAATTTTTTTGAAACATTATTCATTACTTTAACCCCCCTGCCATAACTAATTTTTGCAACTCATCTTTTGAAACTTCAGACTTGTTTTGCTCATTTGTTATTTGGCCATTATTTAATACTAAAATTCTATCAGCTATACCATGAATTTCAGGCACTTCAGAAGATAAAAGTAAAATACCTACTCCCATATCTAATAACTCTTTAAAAAAGTTATAAACTTCAATTTTTGCTCCAACGTCTATACCGCGAGTCGGTTCATCAAAAATAATTATTTTTGATTGATTGGCCAGCCATTTTGATAATACAACTTTCTGCTGATTACCACCACTTAAATCTGTTACTTTTTGATTAATAGAAGAACACTTAATTTGTAATTTATTTACTAAATTTTTTACTAGTTTTTTTTCTTTGTTATTTTTAATAATTTTCTTTTCAGAAATTTCTTTTAAAGCACTTAAAGAAATATTAAACTTCACATCCTGTTTAGTAAGTAAACCCTCAGAAGATCTATCTTCAGGTACAAAACCAATCCCTCTTTCTATAGCTTGATGAGGATTTTTATTAAATATTTTTTCTTCATTAAAATAAATATCTCCTGTAACCTCTTTTCTTTTATATGCTCCTAATATTGTTTTTCCTATCTCAGTTTTTCCTGCACCCAATAATCCAACTATTCCAAGTATTTCACCCTCAAACAGACTAAAAGAAATATTTTTCAATTTATTTTTTAAACTAATATCATTTAATTCTAATAATTTTTTACCTCTATTTTGATTTATTTTTGGATAAATATTCTCTACTGAGCGTCCTATAATTAATTTAGATAATTCATTTTCATCGGTTTGATCAGTTTTTAAATTCTTAATTTTTTTTCCATTTCTTAAAACAGTTATTCTATCTGTTATTTCTAGAACTTCATCTAATTTATGAGTTATAAAAATAATAGAATAACCTTTTTCTTTTAATTTTTGTAAAAATTCTAATAAAAACTCGATATCTTTTAATGATAAAGCAGAAGTTGGTTCATCCATTATTAAAATTTTACTTTCAGAAACTAAAGCTCTTATAATAGCAACAATTTGTTGTTCGGCTACACTAATTTCTTTTATTTTTTTTCTAACATCAATATTTACTTCTAGCTTTTTCATTTCATTTTCCGCTCTTTTATATAGATCTTTCCAATTTATTTTCCCATAATTTTTCTGATTGAATTCAGAAATAAAAATATTTTCTGTAACACTTAGATCATTAAGCAAATTCAATTCCTGATAAACCATTGCTATACCTCTATTTTCTGCATCTAAAGGTGACTTCAATTTTACTTCCTCATCTTCTAATTTTATCTTGCCTTCATCCTGGTTAAGTGCTCCACTTATAATTTTCATTAAAGTAGATTTACCAGCCCCATTCTCCCCCAGTAAACCATGTATCTCTCCTTTATTTACATCAAAATCAACTTTATCTAATGCCTGAACTCCACCAAAACTTTTCGAAATTTTTTCAAGTTTTAATAATTTATTCTCCATATAATATCACCCTATTTTAAAGGGATGCATTAGTTACTAATGCATCCCTTATTAATTTTAATAATTTAGGTAATTGTTCCAAATTCCCTCTGTCATAGGCCATATTGTTTCTGAAGATACGTCAAAATTACCCCATAATTTCTGAGAATCAACATTTTCTTTTGTTATTACTATTGGCTCAAATTGAACTACTTCCTCATTAAGTGGTAACCCTTTTGCTACTCGGGTTAATGAACCTTTTACAGCTATAGTTGCCATCATTAAAGGAGAATATTCAACTGAAGCTTTTAAATTTCCTTCGCGAATTTGCTCCAAAGCATATGGGGAACCATCTACAGATACTATGGTTACATGTCCGTCAGCTTCTTGAGAAATAGGTTTTCCAGATTGTTTTAATGCAGAAATTACTCCAGGAACCATTCCATCATTATGACTGAAGACTCCGTCTAAATCAGGATGAGCATTTAAAACATCAGTAATAGCGGCCATTGCTTTTTCTGGTTTCCATTCACTTGCTCTCTGACTTACTATTTCTATATTATCATATTTTGCTATTTCATTTGTAAATCCATCGGATCTTCCTCTTGCGTTTGCAGTAGCTAAATCTCCCTGAACAGTTGCTATTTTAGCATTTTCAACATTATTTTCCTCAAATTCTTCTACAAGAACCTGTGCTGCTTTTTTACCCATTAATTGATCATCACCATATGTGGTCATATTTACTGTAATATCTTCACCATGTATAGGTCTAACAATTGCTATAACTGGTATATTAGCTTCATTTGCTTTTTTTACTGCAGGTGCAATAGCTTCACTGTCAGTAGCCTGAATAATAATTACATCTTTACCAGTTTGAATAAAATCTTCTATTTGAGACATCTGTTTATTTACATCATAGTTTGGATTAGAAACTGTAACTTCTGCCCCTGCTTCTTCTAACATCCATTTAGAATATTGTTGTAATGAAACTATAAATTCACTTGCCATTTCTGCTACAGTTATCCCTACTTGTAAAGGTTCTCCATTTTCTTTAATTCCTTGATTTTCAATATTCTTTTTAAAAAAATCACTTTCTTGCGCAGATACAGAAATAGTAATCATACTTACCAAAAAAATTGTTACCAACACCAAAGAAAATATTTTTCTCATTATTAATATCCCCCTTATAAATTTTGACTTTTTCTAATAATTTTACTTTTTAAACTACTTTTAATTTAATTATGATTTACAGTCACCTCCCTATTAAAAAATTTAGTAGTTAATAAAATTTATAAATTTAAATTTTTAGCAATTTCAATAGCTCCAATTGATGACATATTTTTTATTATATTGTCTTCAATAATTATAGGGTCCGTTTTAAAATAATCATCTTCCTTTATAAGAAGACCAAAAGCATCTTTAATTAAATTATTCCCTCCAATAACTACAGGTAATTTATGATGCATATTTGATTCTTGATAACTTTTAACTGCTAATAAATCATTACTTAAAATAGTTCCCAATAAATAATTAGCTCTTTGATTAACTGTATTACTACCGAATTGTTCTAAGATTCTAGTAATAAAACTGGATCTATTTGAACCAATTTTATTTGAAAGCTCAGCTCCTTTTAGTAAAAAATCTTTTTCTATATTTTTCGCAAATGTACTTTCTAATGAACTAGATAATATTGAGTTATTAGTTAATTCTGCTATTAATTCTCCTGCCAAAGTAGTGATACTTTTACTAATTTTATTTTTGTCATTTAAAAAAATAAATTTAGTATGTGAACCAGGTAAAATTATTAACAATGGACCCTGTAATTTTAAATATTTAACTATTCCAAAAACTTCTGCTTCCTCTCCTCTCATCATATCTACTTCCTCACAGTTATTTAAAGTGACATTTTCAATAGCTGTTCTAACTCCTGGAATAAAATTTATTGGAATATCAAAGATTTTCTTTTTTTTAATTCCTTTAGCAATTTCAACTTTACCAGCTGGAAAAAAGACATGAGGAACTTCATACAAGCCAATATCAGAGGAAAGCATACCAATTCCAAGAGTCAAATCTAATTGTTTCTTTTTTATATTAGCTTTTGATAAAACCTTTGTAATTAAATTATCTATCTCTTTCTTAAATTTTTGGTTCTTTTTTAAATTAGTGTTATTTCGAACTCCTATTTTTTTATCAGCTTTAGCAATTATTTTATCATCTAAAAAAATTTTTACCCGGGTATTCGTTGTTCCAGTATCTATAGTTAATATATTTTTCAAAATCATTCCTCCTTTTTCTATATTTTCTGAATATTATAATATAAAACAATGTTCACATATGAGAAAGTTGTTCAATATTTAGATAAAATAATTTGCTTTTAAAAATATAAATCTTTTTTCATAAATCCTAATTTTCTTGAAATATTTAAAGCAGTTTCTCTGACTTTTCTACTATATTCTTCAATTTTATCTTCAGTTATTTCAGAATAAAGTGTAGCTATACTTATTGTAGCGATTGCTTTTTCACTGAAATCATAAATTGGTGCTGCCAAGCAAAATAATTTTTCTTCACTTTCTCTATTATCAATTGAATAACCTCTAGATCTTATCATTTCTAAATCTTTTATCAAGTCGTTTATATTTGTTATTGTATATTTAGTGACAGCTTTTAAATTTTCATTTGAAAATTTTGTTTTTATATGTTCATTAGAATAAGTAGCAAGTATTGCTTTTCCCAATCCGGTGCAATACATAGGCATTCTAGAACCAAGTTTAGCAGTAGTTCTTACTTCATTTAAAGGTTCAGATTTATTCAAATATACAAGTTCATTCTTATCCTCTACTGCTAAAAAAACAGTATTTTTTACTTCACTCATTAATTTTTCAACTAATGGAACGGCTACTTGAGATACTTTTCTATCCTGCAAATAAGAAGTGCCTACCTCAAATGATTTTAATCCTAACTTAAAGGTTTTTAATTTATCATCATCAATTTCTAAAAAATCCTTTTCTACTAAAGTATATAGAAGATTAAAAGTACTGCTTTTGGGAATATCTAAAGTAGTACTTACTTCAGATATTGTTAACGATTCTTGTGATTTAGAAATTAATGATAATATTTCAGTAACTCGTAATGCAGATTTATTTAGTCTGACCATAAATATTCTCCTTTATAATTTATATAATATTTATAAAAAATAATTAATATTTATCATTTATTATATTAGAAACATCAATTTCTTTTTTGTCAAAAAGATATGCTCTACCTGGCATCCCTTCCCTATTAGACACTTTTAAAAGAGAAAGCAATAATATATATTCTTTTTCGGGGATTTTATTTAATTTCAATCCCTCTAAAATTATAATATTATTTTTTAAAAGAATTTTATGAGTGGGGGCACCTTCTTGATCTCTTTCGATTCCATTAGTATCTATTCCTACACCACTTATATTCATATTTTTTAAATATTCAGCACCAGAGATACCAAGATAGATAAATTTTTCCGGATTATTTTTTAAATAATTTTTTTCAGAATTTTTAGTTTTTAAAATTATAAACATATTTTTTTTAATTTCATATTTTTCTAAATCATTTTTTGTTATTTTTTCTTTTTTGTGACTTAAATCTAATACTTTAGCTTCATAAAAAGGATTTTCTTCAAAATAATCATTGCTTTTTTTCCCATTTTTAAATCTATGAAAAGGTGTATCAATGTGTGTACCAGTATGAAGATTCATTTCAATTTGACTATCATAAACATCATCATTTTCAAATGTTAAATTAGTTTTAAATTTAGGTTTCAAATCTTCGATATTTTTATATACAATCATATCTTCTTTTATTTCCATTGAAATATCATACATGAATTTTTCCTCCTTCTTCATTTTTGAGTTCTCATATGTGAACTTTGTTCAATATTTTTAATATACTTTAAATTTATCATTTTCTGATAATTTTGTCAAATCTAATTGTACAATTTATCCAATTTATCTTATAAATAAAGTATCCCTTATATAACTATTAATTATATGATCATCTTTATTTACAACTTCTACAAATTTATCCACCTTTTTTCTAAAAATTGAACTTGCCAATACATTTTTTGATTCACTGCTGTCTTAAATATCTAACTCTAATTTTTCTTAAATGCTTAATTCACCATCTCACTCTATCTCTCCAGAAAACTTTATAATATTATTTCGTTAATAAATAATCCTTTTTTTCTACATTAATAATTTTATTCAGAATATGGCAGTATTGGAGCTTCTTGTTTTATCAGTCCAAATTTAGTTTAATAAAAGCAATTTCAATTAAAAAATACCACAGGGGTGTGAGAGTATTATGTCGCAAATTAGTGTTTTGTTAAAATAACCTAAATATATTCTCCTTATTTTCAAAATGATTTTTATTATTATATAATATTCAAGCATAGATGACCAGGCTTAAATACTCTGTCTTTGTAATATTTTCTTAAATTCGGTTCGTTTCAGATTGTTTTAGACTTTTCACAGTGCAATCATTCTATTATTTATTATTTTAATCTGGTATATTTTATTAAGGCTTGGAGACAGCTTTTAAAAGGTTTAAAACTGAATTAGATAAGTTTAAAACTTTCTAACTATTTTTTTTCGACTTATAAAACAAAAAAATACCAGTCAACATAACTAAGTTGTCTGGTATTAATAGTTATAATTTTAATCAAAGAGCAGCTCTTTTATTCTGTAATTAACTATATTTGAGCCTTCTCCCTTTTTAGTTATCTTTTCAGAATCAATACCAAGCTCTCTGGCAAGGATTTTTACAACTCTTGGTCCACAAAAACCTGCCTGGCAGCGGCCCATTCCTGCTCTTGTCCTTCTCTTTATTGCATCTACTGTACGGGCTGGAATCTTACCGTGAATCGCACTTACTATTTCTGCTTCTGTTACGTTTTCGCATCGGCAGATCACATGGCCATAGGCCGGATCTTCAGCCAATAGTTTTTCTTTTTCATGATTGCTGCACTGATGAAAAGGTTTATTTACCACTCTTTCTGCTTGAAAATTATTTTTTTTCTTTATTTTTCTGCCCAGCAGTTTTAATTTTTTTTCTTCATTTAATAATATATTAACAATTTTTTCGGCAATAGCAGGGGATGATGCCAAACCTGGTGACTGGATAGCTGCAGCCTGAATTAAGCCTTTTATTTTTTCTGATGCTTCGATTACGAAGTCCTCTTTATAGTTTGCTGCTCTAACTCCACTAAAACTTGTTATCATATCTTTTTTATCTATTCCTCCGACTATAGTAGTGAATTTATTAATTATTGTATCGAGATCTTCTTGGCTGACTGCTGTATTTGTTTTATCTGCTACTTCGACTGCAGTTGGTCCCCAAAGTGGATTTCCTTCAGGTGTGCGCTGTGCAACCCCTCCCTTTGTATGCTTAGAAGGAGTTGTCCCGACTGCACTTTTGAGAACCTTTGCTTTTTCTTTATCAAAAATAATCAGGGTTCCTCTACGGGGATGAATTGTAAACTGCCTATCTCCTGCCATTTCTGCTACCTGATCTGCATAAACTCCTGCTGCATTGATTAAATAACTGCATTCTATGCGGCCCTGATTAGTATAAGCAATATTGATTTTATCTGCTGCATTATCTACTGCAATCAGTTCTGTATCTAATAATATCTCGACTCCATTTTCGACTGCATTTTCTGCAAGTGCAATTGCTACTTCATATGGTGCTACATAACCTGCGCTAGGTGTCCATAAGGCTGATTTAACATCCTCTGATAAATTTTCTTCAATTTCTCTTGCTTTGTCTCCTGTCAGAATCTCGATTCCTGGAACTCCATTCTTCTCTCCCTTTTCGTAATATTCCTGAATATGAGCGCTGTCATCTTCATCAAACCCGACAACAAATGATCCTGTTCGATCAAAATCAAATTTTAACTCTTTAGACCATTTATCATATTTTGCATTTCCTTTTACATTTAATTCTGCTTTTAGGCTACCAGGAGTCGCTGCATAGCCTGAATGAACCATACCATTATTAGCCTTTGTGGTTCCCTCAGCTATATCAGAATTCTTTTCAATTACTGTAATATCGAGATCATATTTTGCCAGCTCTCTTGCTATTGCTGAACCTGTGATACCTGCACCTACTATTAAGACATCTGTTTTTTTTATAATCTTATCTTTTTCTAAATTTATTTTCACCTTTTTTTCCATATTCTTTTTTATACTTTCTGCTGTATATAGTTCATTAATTACACCTTTTACCTGATCAAGACTGGCTGCCAGATGTCCAAAATCAACTACATCACCCCAACTGTCTACCTTGCCATTTAATTTGATAACATTATTCTCAAGCTCTTCTATATTAATATCATATCGATTTAGCTTCTCATTTTCTTTAATTAATTTTTTCAGATGAGCAATCATTTTGTACCTCCCATCACAACTATTAGATATCGTCCAGGTTAAAATCAAGCCATTTAGCTGCTCGATCTACTGCCCGCTTCCAGATAAAATATTCTTTTTTTCGTTGTTCAGGACTAAGATCAGGCATAAACGTTCTTTCAATCTCAACTGCTTTATCCAAATCCTCTTCTTCCCAAAATCCGGTATATAGTCCTGCCATTTGAGCAGCTCCCAGACTTGTGGCTTCAATCGAACCTGGCCTGCCTACCTGTGCATTTAAAATATCTGCAATTCGTTGAGCGAGAAAGTTGTTTTTAGAAACTCCACCATCAATACGTACCTTTTTCATCTCAATATTTGCCTTGTTCTCAACTACATCACAAATATCTTTAATCCTAAAAGCTATTGCTTCAAGTGTTGCTCTGACAATATGCTCTCTTTTTGTGCCGCGGGTGATACCTATAATTGTACCTCTGGCAAATGAATCCCAGAATGGTGCATTAAGTCCTGTCAGTGCCGGAACAAAATAGACGCCATTGCTGTCATCAACTGATTCTGCCATTGCTTCAGTTTCTGCTGCATCTGAAATAATTCCCATTCCTTCTTTGAGCCACTGAATAGCTGAACCAGTTGTTCCTGCATAGCCTTCTACAGCATAGGTTGTTGTATCTCCTAGTTTCCAGGCTATTACAGTATTGAGGCCGGCTCCAGGTATAACAAGCTGATTACCGATATTGATGTCGACAAATGAGCCTGTACCATTTGTGATTTTTGCTGTTCCGGCTGTGCGGCATTCCTGAGCAAATAATGCTGCATGCTGATCAGCAATTGAGCCTCTAATTGGAACTGCTGTCCCAAATATTTCTGGATCTGTTTCTCCAAAATCGCCTGAGTCATTGATTATTTCTGGATAAATACTAACCGGTACTCCCAGATGATCTAAAAATTCCTGGTACCACTCACCTGTTTCCAGGTTCAAGCTTCCCATTACTGAAGCATTTGAATAGCTAACCGCATGTTTTTTACCTCCTGTCAGCTTCCAGATCAACCAGGTATCCATTGTTCCCAATAAAATATCTCCTTTTTCAACTTCTGCTTTAATTTCCGGTTTGTTTTCTAAAAGCCACTTGACCATCATTGAAGAATATACGGGAGCAACTTCCCAGCCAGTTTTCTGCCTTGCCTTTTCTCCCCACTCACTATTTTTAAGTTCTTCACATTCTTTAGCTGTTCTGCTATCCTGCCAGACAATGGCCTTATCTAGAGTTTTACCCGTGTTTTTATCCCAGAGTACACAGGTTGCCCGCTGATTGGTAATTCCAATAGAGTCAATGTCTTCAGCACTGATTTCAGCTTCTGCCATCGCTTTATGGCAGTTTTCTAAACTTTTTTCATAAATTTCTTCTGCATCATGTTCTACCATATTTTCTTCGGGAGTATACTGAGTGAATTCCTGATAGCTCTGTCCTACAATATTGAAATCATGATCAAATATTAGTGATCTAGTGCCTGTAGTTCCTTCATCAATAACCAGTACATATTTTTTCATCTTTTTCTCCCTTCAATTTTGAACTTTAATTTAATAAATTGATTCCTCATTTAAGTTTATGGATGAACAATTCTTTTCAATTTTTTAATTAATTCCTGCATATTTTCAGATTGAAAAATAGAACGGCCAAATATTAGACCTGAAGCTCCATTTTCTAAATAACGTCTGGCATTAGAAATAGTCCTTGCTTCTCCTCTGTTTTCACCTCCTGCAATTAAAATTGGAATATCTATTAGCTCTGCAATTTCTGCCAGTTTATGATCATTAGCCGGATAAATCATCTTGATCATATCAGCACCGATATCTTGAGCAATTCTTGTATAAAACTTTAGTAATTCTAAATCGTATTTTTTCTCCGGCTCAACCGCCTCTCTGGCAAAACGTGGTTCGATAATCAGAGGTAGTCCATATTTCCTTGACTGACTGACATAATTCCTGTTTCGCTTGATCTCTAACGCTTCCCGTTCCGGATCTTCTGCCCCTATATAAAGATATGACATCACAGCATCTGCCCCTGCTTTTAGAGCATCTTCAATTGTAAAAAGTGATACTGCTGATCCTTCATCATAAGGAATTATTTTTTTGCGGCTGTAATTTTGATAATCGATTTGGATGATAAGTGAAGCCTTATCTTTACCATAAAAGAGGTCCTCAAGCTGATTAACCAAACCAGGATTTAAAATAACTGCATCCAGTTCAGCTGTAATTAACTCTAAATTTTTCCTTATCTGAGCTTGATTTTCAGCACCTTTAATCGGGCCATAGATAACTGAATGAGAATAGGCATTGATTAAAGCCTTACCGTCTTCTGGATTAAATATTCTATTGAGGCGAATCGCTTTCCCTGTGCGGGCATCCATATAATCACCAGACCTCAATTAAATCTGTAAAATAACCATAGTCATTAACATAATTATGCTCACTTAAAACATTATAAGCATAGGGGTCAAAAACTATTAATTTCTTGTGTGTAGATTTTTCGATCTGTTGCAGCCCATCTTTATAAATTGCTTCTCTAATTTCTTCGGGAAAAAAGTAGAGCTCATATTCTGCAGTCAGTGGAAACTGCCAGATATTTACCTGGTTAATCCGCGGACCTTTTGAATATAGCGGCAGAAACTCAATTGAAGATGAAAGCTTACTATCAATCTCTGCCGTTAAAAGTTTGTTAATTTTTTTATTATACTTTAAATACCTGCTGTAAAAGCTACCTGCATGTAGATAAACATCTTGCTCAGCTTTAATCCCTTCTAAAATATCTATAATGTTGATAATCTTGAAGTTGTGTTCTATTCCAACTTTTTTAGCAAAATGTTTAAGTAAGTAATGACTCTGACCGGTAATAGTAAATATTTTTTTGATATTTTTTTCTTTCAGCTCAGCAAAGAGTTCACACAAATGAGATTTACCCTGCTCAATTAAGCCATAGGCAAAATATTCCCAGCCCGGGAAGTGGTGTTCAAGTTCTGAAGTAAATTGAATGTTTTGAGCTGCAAAAAAACGTCCTATTTTTTTAATTGCACCTGGCACATATTTTACTGTCTGATCATCTATAAAGAGGTAGTTTTTAGAACCGTCAACCTGTGGAACTGCTTCTAAACAGTAAGCAAACTTATCTTCATCAATTTCTATAAGATGATCAAAGTTGTCTTCAATCTGCATAATAATTTTTTCTAATTCTCTTTTCATAATATTTGAGCGGCTGATCATTTCTCTGCCAAGGAGCATAATATCCGTATAGTCTTCTGATGATTCAACAAAGTTCTGCCAGCGCTCTCCCTGTCTAGATAAGATTGACTGATAAATTATTTCAGCATTATATTTAGAAACTTCTAATTCCCCAAAATAAAGTGAGCGGATAACCTGAGCCTTACGGGAGGGATAATCGTGCATTTTTTGAGTCGCCCTAAATTCTGGATTATAAGACAACCCCTGATCCATACTGATAACCTGTTTATTCAGCTCTTCGATATAGTTTTCTAATTTATAGGAAATCATAAACCTAACACCCCCCTGTTCAGTAATTTATCTGGATCAATTTTTTCTTTAAGTGCCTTCATTAAATAGATCCCAGCTTCTCCATGTTCTTCTTCTAACCAATTTGCTTTTGCTTTACCAATACCATGATGATGAGAAACATTACCACCATTTTTCAGACTTGCCTCAACTGCTAGTTTTAAACATTTTCTGTACAATTCTTCTCCCTGATAATCATCATCAGCTTTTGCATGAAAAATCACATAAACACTTGCACCTGTGTGGTAAAAATGAGAAAAATGGCAGTCTACGTAATCACAGAAAGGCTCAAGTACGTTTCTCATCTCTTTCCAGACATTTTCAATTTTATCCCAAGGTGCTGCTACTTCTATTGCATCAGCTGTACCACCTTTTTCACGGTCATATTCTAGCATACCCTTTGTAGAAAAACGATTTTCAAACCACTTATTTCCGCCTTCTTCTCCTTTATAATTGGCACCATGAGCCAGACAGATTTCTTTTACTTTTTTGCGCTCAAGCTCAACCATCTCTGCCAATCCTTCATAACCAAGAAAAATTACACACATTCCTTTTTCATAGCCTAAAGCCCTTATTTTTGATTCTGATTCTACCTCATCATAGAGCCTGACGACCGGTGGCCGAATTCCCTGTCTCATAAAATTCCTAACAGCCTCTAAACCGGAATGAGTATCTGGAAATGTAAATGCTTCAAAGACCCTTTTTTCGGGAAGTGGATATATTTTCATCTCAACCTCTGTAATAATCCCGTAGACTCCTTCACTTCCGATGAAAAAATATTTAAGATCAGGACCCGAAGATTTACGTGGCGCCTTATGGGTAGAAAGAACCTGACCATCTGGAAGAACTACCCGGAGTGAATTTACCATATCATCCATTTTCCCGTATTTAGTAGAAAATGTACCTATAGCATCTGTTGCTGCCATTCCCCCAAATACGGCACTCTGAAATGACTGAGGATAATGGCCGCTTGTATAACCTTTTTCATTCAGCATATTTTCAAATTCTGCTCCAGTCAGACCTGCACCAGCCACCGCTGTACAATTTGTGGGATTAATTTCAAATTTCCGTAATTTTTTTGTGTCTATCATTATTTCCTGTTCTTCAGCTATAGTTCCCCCAACAATACCTGAGCCTCCACCATAGGGAATTACGCTTACCTTTTTTTGTTTCGCTTTTGCCAACAGCTCAGCAATAACTGCTTCGCTCTCCGGAACGATTATCGCATCAGGCAGATATTTATAATCTTCCTGCAGAATCCACTTATACTCAACCGGAAATGTTGCATGGGCATAAATCAGTCTTTCTTCTTTTTGAGTATAGATTTCAAGTTGAGGCATTTCTTTTTTTAATTCCTTTATGTATTCTTCATTTGATTTTTTCAATTTAACACACCTCTTCTATTAAATTAAGATATTTAAAATTAGTCATATTTTAGTGCCAGAAAGTTATGCTGATAGATTTCACTATTGTAAAACGCTTCTGTAAAAAATAATATTTTCCCTTCTTTAGTATAGCCTATCTGAGTTCGCTGCAGGATTGGGATTTTGTGGTCAACCCTGAACAGCTCCTCCATTTTTGAACTGCTGATTTGTGCACTTACACATTCCCTGCTATAAGCAATACTTTTACCTGATTTTTTTTTGATTAGTGAATAAAGTGATCCATCCTGATAATCCTCCACATTTATCTTTGTTTCTTTAGTTAAATATGTTTTTAAATAGATCATTGGTTTGTTCTCTACTCCCAGTAATCTTTTTAAAAGCAGCAGCTGCTTATCATAAAATTCTTCTATCCCGCTAAAATTATTGGAGAATTTTTCTGGCAGCTGGCTGATCTCCAGCTCTTTTAAAAAACACATCGGTTCTAAGCCCTTATTCCTTATTTTTTCGTGAAAGCCCTGATACTGATTTAGAGCAGATTTAATATACTGAATTGATTGATTGATCACTTTAACTCCTTTTGCCCTCTCTTTAACAACAAAGCCTTCATCTTCAAGTTCTTCTAAGGCTTTTCTGACAGTAATTCTGCTGACATCATATTCCTCACAGAGTTCTCTTTCTGTAGGCAGGTAACTGCCGATTGCAAACTCATCATCTTTAATTTTTTCGGCAAGTGATTCTTTTACCTGTAGGTATAATGCTTTTTCAGACATATGCCCGCCTCCTGTATATTACAATTTTTAATATTGTTATAATGATTTAAATTAATTATAATTACTTTTTCTTTAATTGTCAATAATTTTCTGAAAATTTAATAAAAAATAAATACCAGTTTATTAATTTACAATGAATTTGATACCACCCAAAGTAAATAGACTTTATTTTCTGAATGATTTTTGTTATTATATAATCGAAAGCAAAGGTCTTTAAATTGATTAAATATAGCTTGAAAAGGCTTGATTAATTTTTGAAAATATGAAAGGAGGCTTAAGCTTATGGAAGAAGATTTAGTTATTAAATCTGCTTTTGAAGATGGTGGCTATATTCCAGAAGAATATACAGCCGATGGAAGGGATATTTCTCCTCCACTAATTATTGAAAATGTACTGCCAGAAGCTAAAACTCTAACTATTATTGTCGATGATCCAGATGCTCCTGGAGGTGCTTTTACCCACTGGCTGATCTGGAATATTCCAGCAGATGTTAAGGAAATTTCAAAAAATATTGAAAAGAAGGAAAAAGCAAAAGGACTTAACGGAGCCTTACAGGGTAAAAATGATTTCAACAACTTAGGTTATATGGGACCTGCTCCTCCCAGTGGAGTTCATACCTACAGATTCTATGTCTATGCTCTTGATGATGAACTGGATTTAAAAGCTGGAGCAGACAAAGAAAGCCTTCTAAACGCAATGGAAGGCCATGTTCTACAGAAAGCTGTTTTAAAAGGTGAATATACACGTTAATTTAATAAATTATTATAAAAGCACTGTCCAAAACCAGGATAGTGCTTTTTCTTATTTAGCTCATAAACTTATATCACCAGTATAATCATTAATCTTAGTTGGAATAACATATTCTCCTTCAATTTTTATATCAGGTCGGTAAAAAGTAGTTTTTACTGAGCCATCACTTTCTATTAAAATCTTTTTTAGTAATGGATAATCAATTACACAGCTTTTATTTTTTAAAATAGCTTCTTTTCTGACCAATTCTATGGCTTTAGCTTCTGATGTTCTTTGGGGAAGTCTTCTGGTAAGAGGAAATGGTCTGGTTTGAATGATATATGATTTAGAATATAGTGGAATTTCTAATGCTTTTTGATAGTCATTTTGATCGAGTTCAATGGTGAATTTTAAAACATCCAGTTTTACACCTATTGCTTTCAAATAACTGATAGGTATCTTTTTTTGAAAATCATGCCATAGTTTTCGGTGTTTTATAAACTGATTAAAATCTTTATAGCCGACCTTTTCAGCAATCTTTTTAATTTGAGAAATTTGATTTTCAAAATATTTTAGACTGCCTGATTTCTGTTTTAAATAAATCTTTGAGTTATAAAAGGGTATATAATCTTCAACTTTATTAATATTCCTGGAAGATAAATATGGAATAGTTCTTCCCACTGCTAACACTCCCCTTCATATTGACACTTTAGTTAAAATTATAATTAACTTTTCTATATATATATATTTCTTTATTAATGATTTTTTTCCTTTATTAAACAGATAATATAAACTCAAAGATTATTAATAACTTTAGTTTAACCAAAGGATATTATAGGGGAGTTACATTTTAATTTTTTTGTATTTGAAAATATTTATATGGTGCCTTTGCTTCTTTCCATGGAATTATACCTGCAGAGATAACAGTTTGGATAGTCCAGCGATATTTATTTCCAAACTCCAATATATTATCTTTGATTTTATATTCTTTATTATTATTTAGAATGATTCTATCTAATCTTTCCCATTTATCATCTTTATTTTTCACTTCAATTCGCAAATATGCTTGATTTACAGAAGAAAAATCATATTTGAATATAGGACTTTTAGTAGTTATATTTTGATTGCTTGTTGGATATTTCAATTCTGGAAAATCCATATTAAAATCTGCTTCTGAAATTATCAAACTAAAACTCTCTTTTGTTCCATCTTCAAAATTAATTTTACGAATATAATTGCCAGTAATCTTTTCATTTAAATTCCACCATTTATGCCATTGAGAATTAAAATGAGGCTCCATCTTATACTCTTTATCGTTAGGAGTAATTATTTTACCTGATTCAATCTTTTTATTAGTATTAGAATATGCATAAAACGCTATCTGCCATGTCTCTTGTTCATGAAAATCTGAATAATATTTTAGTATTGAAATTATTGGATTTAAAGTAATGTTTAAAGTATTTTCACCTGGTTTAATTGCAATTGTTTTTTGCCATAAAAATATTTTATCATTATCTGAGTTTGAGCTGGATTTAAACACTGAAGATCCTGTATAAATTTTAATTTTTATATTATTACCTTTTAAATCAGAAATTTTATAATGACCATTCTCATCTGTTATTGCCTTTTTCTCACCGATTTTAACAAGAGCATTTTTCACATTAGAAGCTGCATTCCCTCTTCTTACTTTAATCTGGCCAGAAATAAAGGTATTATCCTGAGCATTTACTATTTCTACTGAACCTGATAGTAATACTAATTCTAAAATAAAAATTAAAGTTATTATAGAAAAATATCTAATTGCTTTTTTATTTATAAATTGAGCTGATTTATGATTAATATTCATTATTATCACCCTAGGTTAAATAAATTTAATTTACAAGCAGTAAGAAGTAAAGCCATCTTCTTCAAAGCAGGCAGCATATATGCTTTTTTCTGACTTCAGATATTTAAAGAATAACTCAAAAGTGTGAACTCATTATCTTCAGATCAATAATTATAACCACAATCATATCCAACTAAAACTTTAGTTTCTTTTTCGATTATTTGATGGGGAAATGTCTTTTTAACAACATATTTTGCTTCGATAAATCCTCCCCATTTGGTAAAAAAGACTAATCTAACAACTACCTTATCTGCTTTAATCTTTATTTTGGGCTCAAAATCAATTTTTCTTATTTTTTCAACGCTCTCCTGATCAAATAACTGATTTTCCATAGTGCCAATATCTTCAGCTTCTACTCCAATTTTTTTTATTAGCTTTTCAGCTGCCTCTGGAGTGCAGATAAACTTCAGATCATTATATGCAGCATGCCAGAAAAGAGCAAATTGAGATCCCAGTGTAGCTAAAATTACAAATTGAAAATAGCTTTCTTCACTTCCATCCAATATAAGGTGATCCAAATAATTATCTAGATCATCATAGTTTAAAAAAGTACTAATAATGTTTTCTGAGTCATTGGATTTAAGCTCATTATTATTTATTTTATTTATTATTTTTTGGTATTCTGTTTTTTTAGACTCAGGATAGGCAATAATTACTGGCTCCCCACCCAGTCTCTGCTGCAGATAGAGATAATCAACCAGCCATCCTGGTTCTAGTTCAAGATTCTCTAGAATATCAAAGTAGTGGTCTATTTTAAATTCTGAATCTGACTTTTTAACATTTTCATTAAAAAGATCTGGTGCTTTTTTCTGATAAGATTTTAGTTGATTAATCCAGGCCTGAAACTTTTTAGCTTTAGTCATCTTTTTCATTTTTAAAACTCCTCATTTTTTTCTAGATTATTAAAAAAGTTTTAATATAAATAAGTAATCAAATAATCATTTACTTTATTTTTGAAAATATAAGATAGCATGTTAATGTTATTAAATTTTTTTTCTCTATTTAGAGCTATTAGGATTTAATTGTTCTGAACGATTATCCTGTGCAGCTTTATATGCATCATTATTATGACTCAAATCAGTATTATTTGAATTTAGTTGATCAGCATGATTATCTTGAACATTTTGATCATTTTTGCCCATATTTTCAACTCCTTTTTTAAATATTTAACATGCTATCTTATAAAATTAGCTATATTTAAAATATAATTTTCTTATTGTATGATTTTTCAAAATTTATTTCATCTTGACTTTTTTTAATCTTTAATGCTTTAAAAATATTATCCTTATTTTTAATTTGGTCAACTAATAATAAGCCTTCGATTTCAATCTCATTCTGGCTCAAATCCAGATATTTTTCGTTACTGTCTTTAATTAAATACATATAATCCAGAAGTTCTTTAAGACCTTTCTTAGCAGTATCATTATTTCTGGTATATTTCACTTCAGCCACAATTATCTTTTTTAAACTATTATCGGATCTATTTCTAATTTCAATTATTATATCAGGTCTACCGTTCCAGTAACTACTGGTGATTTCAGAATTAAAAATACTAGATATTTTTTTAGCATTTTTATAGCTTAAAGCTTTTCTTTTTAAATAAGAATTACAGCTATTTTCGACTTCACTTAACTTTACTTTCCAATTTAATTCATCAGATCCAGTTGAGTCGTGATAGAGGCTGTATTTATAATTCCCTTTGCTCCATTCTGCAGTCAGATTACTTTTCTTATCTAATAATTCTAGACTATATTTGTTAGTATTTGTTTCAATTAATTTCATCACCCAATATAATTCAAAGAGTACACTGTCTTTTTGGGGCTTAATGAAACTATCATTTAGTAATTTGATTATCTTTTCTTCATTTTCCTGCCAGATGTTATTTTCAACATAATTATAATATAATTTTAATAATTCAGCTGCTTTTCTATAGAGAATATTTCTGCTTTTTTTGCTGTCATTAATCATCCTATCCGTGACTATTACATTATCCAAATTTATTCTTTTTAAATATATATTTCTATTTATTATTTGATCAAAACTATTAAATAAACCATCATTTTCAAACCAATTAGAAAGCCAATGATAATCAGACCAGCTTCTTTTTAAATCATTAATCAAAATTTCATCAATAATCTTTAAAAACTTCTTCAAAACAAGATTTTCTTTAATATTAAAATCTTTATCCACCTGCTGACAGACAAATCGGCTCTTGTCATTAAAATTATTTTTACATCTGTTAGCTATTGTTGCCTGCCAGTCAATTCTACCTCGTATTTCACCATTAACTTCTCTATTATTTTTCTGAGTAGAAGTTTTTATATTTCTAATTAAATGAGGAAGTTCTTCTATAAAACTCATTACATCTTTATTTAATAGAAAATGAATTCTAAGAAGCTGATCAAAATTATTGATATTTAGATTCAGCTTTTTTATATAAGAATCAAGTTTAACAGTATTTCCCTGTTTTAAATAAATAATTAACATATCAGCTATTTCCTTAATCATTTCCTCAGGTTTAAGCTTGTGTTTAGCCAATTTCTTCTCCCTCTCTTAATTGAAAATAGTCAGTCATAAATGCTTTTAGTTCATATTTTTGTTCTTCTTTTAGACTTAAATTCAATTTAGATATTTGCTTATAGAAGTCATTTAATTTATCATAACTCAATCCTTCAAACTGAGGCAGTACATATGAAATTAATGCTGAAACATAATCATTATCATTTTCACTTAGATAATTAATAATATCTTTGACAATTGCTGGTCCAATTTTTCTATAATCATTAATGGTGCTCCATAATTCAACTATATTTTTAGTATCATTAGTATCCTCACCCCATTTATCAAAATAATTTTCTAATAATTCCTTATCAATTTCTTCTGGAATAGGAACTGGCACAAATGCGAAACGGCGCATAAAAGCATAACTCATCTCATAAAGTGAAGTTTTATCAAGAGTATTCATTGTTGCAATTATTCTCCAGTCATCTTTGATTTGAAAAATATTATCTAAGACATCGATATTTTCATTTTTAACTTCTGGAACTACCTTGATATAATTATCACCTTCATCTTTAAAAGAAAGAGTAATTTCATCACCAGTTAAAGCAGAAAATAAGGGACCAAAAGCTTTATCAATATCGGCCCTATTAATTTCATCAATAATAAGCCATTTACTTTTTTGAGCATGATTATTTTTAAAGCAGTCTAAAAAAACTCCTGGACTAAATTCTAAATTACCATTTTTATTAGGCCTGTAGCCTCCAATAGTATCAAATGTTGACCAGTCTGATGTAGCAGTCACCATCTGATAATTATTATCAACATAAGTCTCTGCAATCTCTTTGGCAAGTTTTGATTTTCCAGTTCCTGGCGGTCCTATTAAAATAATATGTTTGCCCTGTTTTAGGTTAGTTTCAATTCGTTTGATTAAGTTTTCTTTCATCGCTGGAGGGAAATGTAATTTTTGATCTAAATTTAATTTAACATTAAAATCAATAATATTAATTAAAATATCTTCATAATTTAATTCAGAAAGTTCCATTATTTTATTATATTCATTTTTGGTTAATTCTAATAAACTACCTTGAGCATTTGTCTTTATAATTTCACTATTTTTTAGTAATGGATCATTTTTAAGATCTTTCCAACTAGTTTTATTTGTCAAATAATTTAATTTTATTTCAATTCCTTCTTCATTATTTTGATTTTCATAAAAACTTTTAACCACCTTACCAAATCCTTTTATTTTTTTTATGGGAGAGGATTGGTAAAAAACTAACTTATCTCCTTTTTCAGCTTTTTTAAAATTATCAAATTTTCTATGTTTATTATTATTTGAATTATAGGCTGGATAAAATCTATTTTCATTTTTCTTCGTTTTATCAATTTTCCATATGTCAGGGTTAGCAGTAATCCAAAAATAATTTTTATTTTTCATTATAACAACTCCTATTATGTTATTCTAGATTTCAGAAACTAATCAAATTAAATAATTACTTTTTAGTCTTCTATTATAATTATAAAACATGAAAATTATTACCATTTTTATCCTCATCATTTTTAATATTAATTAAGTATTCCATAAATAATTTAACCTTATTTTTGCAGGAAAAATATCGTCTTTTTTAAATAAATGAAAGGCTTGTCAAAAATTAAGTTTCATTTTCTTTTGATAAGTGACTAATTTTTCTATTTAAGATTTATAAATATCTTTTAATAATTCTTTTATAATATTAATCATATCAAATATTTCTTCTGCAATTTTTTCTGCAGATTGTGTAGAGCTATCTAAATCTAATAATATTATTTTTTTATTGTAAATATTATAATTTAATTTCTTTTGAGATAATTTTATTAATGAGTCTTTTAAATTAGAAACAGCTGCTGGTGAATGCAAAAAGATTTTGACAGAGTTATTTGTAAATAAATCGGTGGCATTTCTAATATCTCTATACATAATATAAATATCATATCTATCTTCTCTAAACAACTCATGTTCAATTAAACTCTTAAATCTTATTTGTAATCTTCCTCTTGTTGATTTGTTTTCCCAAACATTTAACTGCAAGTATTCAGTGTTAAAATCATCTAATTGCTCTAATATAATATCATGAACTTTCCTCACAGTTGTGTTTAAATATCTATCTACATCATTTTTGGCTTCATTTAAGACTAAATAATCTTTAAGAAATAATTTACCCGCTTCTGATAGCTTTTCCATAACAATTTACTCTCCTTTTCTAATAGTTAATAAATCGATTATTAATTCATTTTCTTCTAAAAGATTTTCAAATTTTAATGCTTTATTTAATTTAAACCCATTATTTTGTAAATCACAAGCTAAATTAAAAAGTTTAGTTAAATTTGATTCTAATATTTCATAAGGACCAATTGCGAGATCCATTAATAGTCGTATTAAATTTTCTTTTGCTGTCACAGATAAAGTGTTATCATTAATTAATTCTAATCCCTTATTTACTAATTCTTGATGAGTCATAGAACTCCACTCATTATTAATATTATTAGAAACTTCAGGAACTAAATATACTTTTATTTGCTTTCTATCTTTAAATTTCTTATTATTTTTTAAAATTTGATTATATCTTTCTAACTGTTTTAAATCTGAATCCGGATGATCGCTTTCATTACTTAATATTTTATGTTCGATTATCATTATAAAATCATCAGACAAAATTACAATGTCTGCATAACCATAAATTTTTTTATTATTTTTTTCTATAGCTCCTAGATTAAATTCTGAGAATACTTCCACTTCTTGATTCCAGTCTGGTCTCAAATTATGTTTTTTAGCTTCTTGAGAGAATATAGATTTCAAAAGTTTATCGCTAATCCCATGACTATTTTTAGGATTAAGAAAATATGATAAATATTCTGTAAACCTTATTTCTCTCGTTCCCTTACCACAAATAGATAAAACAGGTAAGGGGATGCCAGATTTAAAATTAATTTGCTTTGTAATTTTATTAAGGATAAGTTGATTTTCTTCTTCCCAATTTTTAATATAGGACTCTTTAATTTTCTTTATTTTGTTTTGAATTGTATACTCCTTATTGGTGGAAGCTTTTTTTATACTCTTAATAACATTTTTAAATTTATCTATGTTTTTATTTGCATCAAAACTATTATTTTTAAAATCCAATTTACCTCACTCCATATATTAAACTTAGTTTATTCCTCCATTTTAATTGTCAAAACATAAAAATCATTACTGTTTTTATCCTTAGCTTTCCTGATGCTGATAATATCCAGCGGGTACTTATCTGGATCATCTAAATCTTTAATCCCATTGTCACTTAAGTATTTGATCAGTTTCTCTTTGCTCAAGTCTTCTAATCCCTGAACTGAAAAATAATAGGATAAAAAAGCATATTCATGTTCTGCCCAGAAGTCAGCTTTAACTTTTCTGCCGTCATCAAGCTCAATATAGTCGCTCTTTATTGAATGTGAATCATCAAAATTATTATTATCATCACTTTTGTCTACATACTTATAATATTCCATATCCAGCTCCTCTCTTAATCCAGCCAGTAAAGTTTGGTCTCATCAGGTTTTCTTCCCTGTATCTGCTTCCAGGCCCGTCTGTAGACATCTAACTGGGGCTGATATGCCTTTTCCTTTGTTAATTTATCTTCTTTGTTTTCAGGTCTGCCTGTTTTAAAATCAATAATAGTCCACTTATTCTCGAGCTTAAAAGCTAAATCAATGATTCCATTTAAATAAGTTGATTCATCAATTTTTAAGTAAAAAGCAAGCTCAGTTTCTGCTTTTTCTGCAGTTTGGAGCTTCTGAAAAAGTTCTGACTCTAAAAAATCATTAATCATTTTTTGCAGTGAAAGCTGATCATCTTCTTTGAGTTCATACTTATTCACTATTAATTTTAAATATTGGTCAATATACTTCTTCAAATAAATTTTACTTGCTTCTGGTTTTCTCTTGATCTCTTCAATCAAATACTCCATTAATTTGTGAGCAGCATTACCAAAATTCATTCCATTTTTATTTTCAGCATTTAAATGCTGATATAATTCTTTTTTATTATAATCTGTAGCTGTTTTTAGCTGATAGGTGTTTTCTGCCAGACTGTCAGCCCAGTCTTGATTATTTTGTTTAAAGGTTTCCAGCTCAGCGATTGATATTTCTCTGCTGATTTCATTTTTCTGATTTAAATTTTCTCTGTAAAAATCAAGATCTAATTCAGCAGTTTCTGGCTTCAGTATTCTGTGCCAGGGACTTTTATCAGGTTTTTTGGCTGAACTGCTGACAAGAAGCATATTCTTGGCTCTGGTTGCAGCAACGTAGAGCAATCTTTCCTCTTCAGCATCATTTTCTAAGCTTTCTAGCTCCTGATATTTTTCCCATTCAGGTGGCTGACCCAGTGTTTGATGATAGCCTTCCTTGAAAAGATAATAACCTCTGCTTTCCTGCTCTTCTCTGGATATATGTTTTTGTGGACTGTGTCTGCCTGATTTAGCAGGGTCAGCTAGAATTACGACAGGTGCTTCTAAGCCCTTGGCTCGGTGCAGATTTAAAATTCTAACAGCATCAGCAGTTGGTTCTAAATCAAGTTCTTCTTCAATTCCATCTTCAAAGAATTCTTCCAGCCTGGATAGAAGCAGCTTAAAACTAAAATATGATTCAGCTTCTTCTGCTTTTACAGCCTCTAAAAAATATAAGATGCTGCTGGCTCTGTTTCCTGCCAGCTCCTGCGTAAATACAAAGGGAAAGATGCCTAGATCTTCTATTATTTTTTCAAGTACTACAGCTGCTGAATATTCTTTTTTCCAGTGATAATATTTTTTTAATTTTTCTAAACTCTGATCATATCTTTTAATTCCAAGTTCTTCATCTTTAAAAAGCTCAAAATTTGCTCCAGCTTTTCTGCATTCAAAAAACTCCTGATCATCAAAAGCAAAATAGATAGTTTTTAGAGCGCCTACTAAATAAGCTGGTTCAGGCTGATTAACAACCTTTAATACTTTATGCAGATCTCTTAATTCAACTGCTGATCTTTCAAATGTGCTGCCTCCAGTAACATCCACAGGAATTCCTCGATCTTTAAGGGCTTTGATATATTCCTGTATCCCCTCTTTATAGCGGAGGATAATCATAAAATCACTGTAATCAGCTTTTTCATCTTTTTTACTGGCTTCTGCCCGGCTCAATTTAAATTTATTTTCAACTACAGCTTCAATAAAATCTGCAATATGAGCGGCATCTTTTGCTCTGATCTCATCTTTTTTACTGTAATCTGCAGCAACAGTTAGTGTTTTGATTCCCTTAAGTTGAAAACTGCTCTGATCTCTAACACTGACTAAGGGAGCATAGATCTCCTGATTTAAAGACTCCTCATTAACAAAAATATCCTTAAATACATCACTCAAATACTCTGTCAGCTCAGGCACTGTTCTAAAATTACTGTAAAGTTTGAGTACTTCACCTCCACTTTCTTTAATCTGCTTTTTAACCTGATTATAGATATTGATATCTGCTCGGCGGAAGCGATAAATCGACTGTTTTGGATCTCCCACTACAAAAAGTGATCCAGCTTCAGGTCGGAGCTTCTGGTAAATTCTTTCCTCAATATTTTCAGCAGTTAAATAAAAGATTATTTCTGCCTGTAGGGGATCGGTATCCTGAAATTCATCTACCATAATGGTGCTGTATTTCTTTTTAAAATATTTTCTAAGCTCTGGATTATTTTTTAAAGTTTTAGCTGTAATATGCAGCAGATCATGAAAGCTTAACTTTCCCTCTGCTAATTTTTGACTTCTAAAATGATCTATTCCCTGCTGCAGAAAAGATAGGATAATCCGATGCCTGTACAAATTCCAATCCTTCAGTGCTGGCTCAATATATTCTTCTCTAAGCTTTACTAAAATCTGATCTCTAAATATTTTAGCCTGTTTTTTATCTTGCCACCGGTTGAGGGTAACATCGGTTTTATTATCAAAGACTGATAGAAGTTCTGCCTTTTTTAATTTATTATCTTTAAGGTTATTGTATTTAATAATATTTTCAGCCTTTAATATCCTTTTTTGAGCTTTATCATAACCTTTTTCCGGCTCCTGATCCGGCATAAATATTTTAGCTTTCTTAATTAATTCTTTAATTTCATTAACAGCCAGATCAAAATCAGGCTTATCATTAGAGGCTGTTTGAAATTCTACATCAGGGTATTGAGTTAAATCCACAAAATAGTCTTTTAAACTGTGGGGATCAATCCCGATTTCTTCTAATTTTTCAAGTTTCTCTGGCTGATTTAAGCGGAGTTGATTTAAGTACAGCTGATAGCTTCTGCGGTTGAGTTCTTTTTCTTCTCTGCCTGAAAGTTCCTGAAAGTCAGGATCTACAGCTGCTTCTATCGGCCTTTCTCTTAAAATTCGAGCAGCAAAGGCATGGATTGTCCCAATATAATAACTGCTGAAATTACTTAAAGCTTCTTTAATATTTTCAGCTTCTGCTGAACCTAATTCTTGATTATTTAATTCAGATTCCAGTTTGATCTGTATCCTTAATTTAAGTTCTGCTGCCGCTTTTCTGGTAAAAGTTATAATTGCTATTTTGCCCTCAGATTCTCCATTTTTAACCAGAGAAATAAAGCGTTTGACCAAGCTGTAGGTTTTGCCTGATCCAGCTCCTGCTTCTACTAAAAAGTTGCTCATTAAGTCATTTTCAATGGCATCACGGGCAGCCTGATCTTCTAATATTTTATTCATAGTCTTTAAGCCCCCTCAGCTTTTTTACAGCAGCTTCTGCAGAAGTTTTAAAAAGCTCTGATAATTTATCATCTTTTTCTCTTTCACAGATCAGCTGATTGTAGTCACAGTACTTACATTCCTTATTATCTTTATCATAAGCTGCTGCTATAAATGTACCTGCTTCAGCTGTATTTAATAAAATATCTAATATTTCTTTAAGTTTTTCTTTTCTATTATTCTTTCTGATATATTTCTTTTTAACTGCCCCCTGATTAACAAAAAGATAGAGAAATTCTCTTACTTCTGCCTCAAGTTCTTCTGCAAAGGCAGCAGAATAAAGTGCAGGCTGCAGCTGAGTACCCTCTTTAAAATATTCCTGCTCACTGTAGCTGTAATCCCCACCAGTTTTATAGTCAATTATTCTGTAACTTCCGTCATTAAGCCTATCAATTCTATCAATCTTACCCCGAAGTTTGATTTCTCTGCCAGAATTTAGTTTTAAGATATAGTTATCAAAAAATCTTTCTACAAATACGGGTTCCGAATCTTTTAATTCCATTTCGATTAGACTCAAAAATAGATCAGTTCTTTCTCTTAATTCTTTTAGCTTTAACTGATAGATAAGTTCTGAAGGTGGGATGACCTCTAACCTCATTTTTTCTGCTTCTTCATTTAAAATTTTATTGATCAGCCTTCTTTTTTCTTCAGAATCCAGCTGCTTACTGCTTTCTATCATCTCTTTAATGAAATGTTCAAAAACAGAATGGAGCAGTGTACCCTGTTCTAAAGGAGAAAGCCAGCTGAATGGATCAAGTTCAGCTTCCTCTGGAGCTGAAATTCCTAAAACATAATTTAAAAAATATTTATAAGGGCATTTCGCTATTGTTTCCAGCCTGCTGCTGGAATAAACAGGCTCTTCAGCCTGCAGCTGAGCTTCACTTTTAAAAATGGAGCTTAATCTGCCGCTGTATTTATTAAATTCAGGCTCTAATTCAGCATCTAAAAATTCCAGCCCTTTTTCAAAATTAGGATAAAAGTTTAAAAGCAGCTCTTTTTTATTAGTTATCTTGTCAGCAGCTTTAAAATTGCTTAAAAAATACTCATTTAAATTTAATGAATTAGCAGCTGAATCAGGGGCAAAGGCAGTTGTTTTAACTGCATCAGCTTTAAAATCTTTAAATGTCAGCGTCTGATCAGTTTCTCTTTTCCGGTAGGCATCTAAGAGCAGAAATGAAGGCAGCTGTTCTCTGCTGTCCTGGATGCTGTAATTAGAGTAGCTTAAAAGTTTATTGGCACTATTTTTATATATTACCGTTTCTAAATCCAGCAGTGCTTTTTTATTTTTTTCAGTGCTCAAGCTTAAATTTGGATAGTAATTTCTTTCAAAATCTAGAATAACCGGATTTTCACTCTGAGATTCAGAGATATTGTTTTCTTCTAAACCAATAAAAATTTCATTTTTTCTATTTGAATATAGGGCAGCGGTAGAGGGCGCTAAATATATTTTCCCCGGTTCAGGACCCGAAATATTTACTCTTTCATCTTTGATTAAATCCTGCAGCCTCCTGATTACCACTTCTTTAGCCTCTAATAAATCAAAGTACTTAATAAAAAGCTTTAATTTCCTTAGAATTATATTTTTTGCTTCCTGATCTATATCTTTTTTCACTTTTAGCTGAGCAATTATATTTAAAAGTGTATGAGCAACATCTGCAGCTCTAAGCTGATTTTCATAATTAGGGTTTTCTCTCAGCTCAGCCAGGTAGTTATAATATACTGCAGCTGCTTTAGTATTATTGATTGAAATACCGCCGGCAAAGCTGACAGCTAAATTATAGTTTTGAGCTAAATTATAAAACTGCTGGCTATAGGGTTCCTGACTAAGATAATATACTGTTGTTTGATCAGCTTTAAAATCAGCTTCAGTTATTTTTCTTAAAATATTGTTAACTTCATTTGTACTGCCATAGGCAGCTAAGAATTCTGCCTCAAAGTTCTCTTCATTATTTCTATTCAGTTTAAAATTATATGCTGCAGAAGACTGACTTTTAATTTTATTTAAAAATTTCCTTTCTAAAGAGGAAAGTTCAATATCTTCAGGCTGGATAATTACAGCCTCTTTCAGATTAAATTTCTCCATTGTTAAGGCCAAGTGATAGGCTGCTGCCTGATCGAGATAGTTTTCCTGTTTAAGTTTTTCCTGATAGCTTTTATTTATTAATTTCAAATCTTCTGTCTTTTCAGCCTTAATAAATTTATTGGCCTCAATATCTTCAGTATTATAACCTGCCATTCTATATTCTAAAATTGTTCCAGCTAAGAGATTTATACTGCCGCTGCTTAACTGCAGCTGATCAAAATATTTAAGTTTAGCTTCAGCTTTAAGTTCAATTAGCACTCGATAAATTAAATATGATGCCTGCTGATTTTCAATTAAAGTTAAATTATCATTAAAAAGCTGCAGCTCCAAAGATTTTTTAAGCAGTCCCAGTGGTGTTTCTAAGTCACAATTAAAAATTTTTATTCCCTCTTGATTTAAATTATGTAAAAGCTGCCTGCCTGAGCTGAAAGAAGGCATAAGCAGCATTTTTCTTTTTTGGGGATATTTTTTGATTATTTCTTTAAGCTCTAAATTTTTATTTTCTGACATAATATCATTCCTCTAATATTAAATTATATTAAGCTTCTGGAGCCTGATCAGAAATGTTTTTGATTTCATCATTTTTAAAACTAATCCAAACTGCATTGTTCCGCATCCAGTCTAATTCCTTTTTAACTTCATCTGAAACTGATAAAGTATTCTCCTCAAAAAAGAACACACACAAATCATTAGGAGCTGGAAATTCCTGTTTGGCATAAATAAATATATATATTGGGATTTAACTCATTCAGTTTTTGTGAATACTGAAAGAAGTTTTCTGCATTTTTGCTGGAGTATTCTTCAAATTTATTAATAACAGAAAAATTATTGTTAGCTAACTTTTTACTTGGCACTAAATTACCTTCTGTATTATTAAAATATATCGGTAAAAATCTCCGCATATCAGTTTTCCCTGGATCAGTAAATTTTTTTAATGTATCAAGTATTAAATTAAAAGTTATACCTTCAATTGAATAATTTGAATTCATCTGAAAATAAAGCAGGATGGTTCGATAACCAAAAAAGCTTCTGTCACTTCCGTACTGTCCTCTTATTCTGCGGCTGGCAGCAGAACTATTCCGATAACTAATCTTGTTCTTTTTATTATTTACTAAATGGTATAAATCTTTTCTCCAGGATAAATCCATTTTTATACCTCCAGATTTAATGTTTTATAAATCATAAGCTTATATTACTTTCATAACCATTAATCTTGCTTGGAACAATGTATTTCCCTTTAATTTTGATCTCTGGTTGGTAATAAGCAGGTAAAACTGAACCATCAGTGTCAATAAAAATCTTTTTAAGAGATGGATAATTGATCACACAGCTTATATTTTCTATAATTGCCTTTCTTTTTACTAATTCTATTGCTTTATCTTCTGAAATATTATCTGGAAGTCTTCTGGCAAGAGGAATTGGTCTAGTTTGAATGATGTATGATTTAGGATATCGTGGGACTTTTAGAGCTTTTTGATAGTCATTTTGGTCAAGTTCAATAGTAAATTCTAAAACTTCAAGTTCCACACCTATTGCTGTTAGATAACTAATCGGAATTTTTCTATCAAAGTTATGCCATAATTTACGGTGTTTTATAAACTGATTAAAGTCTTGATAGCCTACTTTTTCAGCAATTTTTCTGAGCTCAGGAATTTGATCCTTAAAATAAGTTAAAGAACCTACTTTTTGTTTTAAATATGCTTTGGAATTATAGAAAGGCTGATAATCTTCTGTTTTATTTATGGTCTTAGCAGGTAAGAATGGATTATTTTTGGCCATTGCTACCACTTCCCCTCTTATATTGGGCTTTAGTTAAAAAATATACATCATTATTATATATTTCTAGATTAATTACACTTTTCCTTTTATTAGAAAAATAAATGATGAAATATTATCTTTATCTATTACTACTTTCTATTTAAATAGTAACATGGGGAAGTGACAGCAGTATGTCGCGAACTGGTGTTTTTTTACTAAATATATTATAATTAATTTTATTTTTTTAAAAAAATAACCAGTCAAATTTTAATTTTTGACTGGTTAGAAAAATACTTTATTTAATTTTAAAACCAGGGCATTGCCTGCATAATAACAGTTACAACAATTGTACTGATTCCCATAGAAGAAACATTTCCTATAAAAGGGTGAAAATCTTCAGGAAGTTTTTTTATAATAAATTCAGCCATTGGAGCACCTATTAATCCACCCATAATTCCAGCTGCAATTGCAACTGGTATGGTTCCACCGAAAGTCAATACACAGGCAGGTCCAACGCTCACTACTGGAACAAAAGTAGAATAAAATCCTTCATCTCTGTATTTGTGATAGTAAAAATAGATTCCAACTGAGGAAGCTATAAATTGGGAAAGTAAAATAGCAGGAACCACTCCACTACCATATCCACTATGAGCAGTATTTATAAACCAACCCATTATCAGTGCAGTTATCATAAATACACCAGCAAGCTCGTTTCCATAAAACTGAGCTTCTGTAAAATCTGCAAAAACTCTTCTTATAAACCAGATAGCATTTCCTTTTTCCGAAAGAGATTCTCGTTGATCATTTTCAAAATCAGGCATTGATCTTTTATCTACCCATGGAATGACACGGGCTATTGACATAGCAATAATACCTGTAAGTGCCATTGTAAAAACATTACCTGTAACACCATGGACATCAAAAATTGGAACGATGTTAACCATAAACCAGAGTCCTACTGGAAAACAGATAGTTCCACCAATTATTGAAGCTGTAATTAGATTTTTTAATCCAGGACCATAAAGAAGCATTAAAGATGGTGCAACACTTACAACAGTAATAAATGTTGGCAGCCAATTATATTCCGAATTTAAAAATAATCCTGTATAATTAAGTAGAATATTGCCTATAAATAATGATAAAATTTGAGAAGAAATCACCCAGGGCCATAGACGACTACCGTAAGAAATTCTGAAACCAGCAAATTTTGATTTGCTTTCATCAAGTCTCCATGCTAAAAAACCACCTATAATCAAACCTGAAGAAGCAAAAACACCTGCATAAAACTGTGCTTCTGTAAAGTTCATCAGAAACCAGTATATTTCTGATTTAATATTACTTCCCATTCCCGATATTATATTGTTATAGTTTAAAATATCATTTACACTGCCTGCACTTTTCATTATAAAATAAAGCAGAAATGCTATAACTAAGGTCGTCACAAAACCAATAAATGATCCAGTTTTTTTATTTTTGATATCTTCCATCATTTACCTCCTATTTTTATCTTAAAATATATTCCAGAAAAACTCTAGCTGTTTCTTTAACAGATTTTAATTTTGTTTTTTCATTTGTTTGATGTGCCATGGAATCTTCACCGGGACCAAATATTACAAAAGGACAGTTTAGTTCAGGAATTATTTGTGAAGCATCAGTATAAAAATTAAGCCCTTTTATATTTGGATTAAATTTATAATCTGCAAAAATTTCTTTAAGTTTGATAATGTTATCATCATTTTCTTTTACTTTTAATGGTGGTCTATTATTTTCTATTTTTATTCTTATTTCAACACCACTTTTTTCTTTAAATTTTTCAATTAATTTATTAGCTTTTTCAATGATGAGATCATGTTTATCTCCAGGTATTGTTCTAATATCAACTGTAGCTTCTGCTAATTCCGGAATTATATTTGTTTTAATTCCTCCATTAATGGTTGTTATTTCTGCAGAACTTTTTCCCAACAAATAATGTTTTTTATCATCTAAAATTTCATTTTTCAAACTACTAATAAATGAAAAAATATTTTCTATGGCATTTACGCCATTGTCAGGCATCGATGCATGAGCTGGTTTCCCATGAGCAGTTATTTTTAACCATAATGCACCTTTTTCTGCTAAACCAAGTTGGCATCCAGTTGGTTCTGGTATAAAGATAAATTCAGTGTTTTTTAATATATTTTCTTTTATAAGTGCTTTTGCTCCTAAACCGCCTGACTCTTCATCTGCAGTAAAACAAAAATAAAGGGTTTTCTTTGGTATTATATTATTATCTAGTATATGAAGTGCAGCAGTAATCATTGCTGCAACTCCTCCCTTCATATCTGCAGATCCTCTTCCATAAATATAATCTCCAACTATTTTTGCATCAAATGGATCTAATTCCCAGCCATCTTTATTTTCTACTGGGACTGTATCTATATGTCCTATAAAAGCGATAGATTTATCGCTAATCCCTTTAATTTTTAGATATAAACTGGCCCTATTATCACCATGGTCAATTATGTTTTTTTCTAAATCATATTTTTCAAAATAATCTAAAATAACATCCACAGCATCTTTTTCATTTCCTGGTGGGTTTTCTGTATTTGTTCTGATCAGTTTCTGTAAAATTTCTTCACTTTTATTAAGCGGTAAGTCTTTTATAGTCATTGGATCAACTCCATTAAAAAGGGCAGCCAAAAACTGCCCATTTTATTTATTTTTGATATATTCTTGTAACAAGATCTCCGACACCAGTTTTTTTAACCATACCAAAACGGCTAACCCAACCCCCAGCGCCATTACCTTTACGAACCGCTCTATCTTCAAAGCCTACCATTTCTCCATTAACAAAAGTATATGCCATTCTCTTATAATCTCTATTAATTACAGTTATATTAGCAAGGGCTCCTACTCCTAAATGACCAACTTTTTCTGTCCACCAGTTATTTTTGGTTTTTTCGGATATTAATTTAGCAGGATTGATTGTCATAGAAGCAATAGAATCTTCTAATGATAATACCCCCATCTCAGCTAATTCTAAAATACAAGGAATATTATCTCTGGTATCTCCAAAGCCTTTCATAGTTGCATCATTTTGGCCATCAGAAATTAATATATCAACAAGACCTGATTCCAAAGCATCATAAGCAAGCTGCTGTGACTTTTTATTCATACTAAGTCCTTCTCTACTTCCAAGGCCTGGTCTCATCATTGTAGTAACAAATTCTCCACTAACATTTTTCTTCTTCAAAAGATTATTTATTCTCTCCATTCCACTTACTTTACTATCATGGGATCCACAACCAGCTGCAGTTGCATGAGCTAAATGAATGGATCTTCCCTGAGAAAGTGAAACTAGCCTTTCAGCATGTGCAGGATCTTGAGTATGAGACATAAAAACCATTTCTGCCTTATCAGTAATATTATAAATTTTATTTATATTTTCATCACTCATTATAAAATGACCCATATGATCTTTTATACCCACTGTCAAAGGGGCAGTTGCAATTGTAATACCATTTCGACTCATTTTCTTTTTTGCAACTTCTGAATCCAGTTCTCCTCTAAACATTTTTATTAATTCATCTTGATCTAACATTGTGCCTAAAACCATAGGAGCTCCAAGATAAACACCCAGGTTCATAGGTAATCCTCTATCTATTTCTGCGCCTAGTAAAGATGGTGCCATCAACGTATTTCCTGCACCAGGTGAGAGACCCATTGTTACTCCATCACTCACCGAACCATAAATTGGATCAGTGCTCACTTCAAAAAGATCTCCAAGATGTAAATGCATATCTATAAGTCCAGGAACAACAAGAAGACCGCTACAATCAACAATCATATCCCCTTTTACTGCTTTAATTTCAGATGAAACTTCAGTTATTTTATCACCTATCACAGCAATATCTTTTTCAGATTTAATTCCATTTTTGGGGTCAACAACAAAACCATTTTTTAAAATCAGTCTTTTAATATCAGATTCTTTTGGAATAGGATTTTTCATTTCATTCTTTGTGACATTCATCACCATGTCTGGCAGAGCAAAATCAGTATTATACATGCTTTTCCCTCCATTTTTTAATTATTTGAAATTTTTATTATAATTAAATTATATCAGTAATGTTTAGGTAATATAATAGCAAAACAGGACAAAAAAACAGGATATTTTTTAGCCATCTTTGACAAAAAATATCCTGTAGAGTTCTTTATATTATTTTAGAGCTATATCTTTATGTTTATTTATTTTTTTGAAGTTGAATAAGATGTAATGCTAGAGAAATATTTAATCTGTTTTGATGTTTAGATAAATCTAAAGAAAGTAGTTCTTCTATTTTTTTTAATCTATATTTTATTGTATTATAATGTATAAACAATTTTTCTGAAGTTTTGCTTAAATTCCAATTATTTTTAATTAAAACTTCTAATGTTAAAAGCAGTTCTCCATCATGTTCATTATCATATTTATTTATTTTTTTAATGAAAATACTTAAAAATTCCTTTACAAATGAAGCATCTGTAATAGAATCAAGCAGTCTAAAAGAAATTAAATTATTATACTTTTTAATAGAATTATCTCCATTTATTTTTCTGATCAATGAAACTGTTTTTTTTGCTTCCTGGTAACTTACATCTACCTCAGATAAATTTTTTACACTATTTCCAATACCAATTGTTACTGTATAATCATATTTATCTTTAACTTTTTTCTGCAGAGAAATGAGCTTTGATTCTAAATTTTTATTAATCTCACTATTTGAAATTAAAAATATAATATTATCACTGAAGGTAGTATAAATAGGTTTATTAAATATTTTTTTAAAATTATAAATAATATAACGATACATATCTTCTCTTAATTTTTTTAAACAAGAATTTATTTTTTTGAAATCTTTTCTTACAATTTGTTTTTTAAAATTATCAATGTCAACATCTACAACACAATATTTAGATTCAAATTCCCAATTATATAATTCAGACTGATGAAGCACTTCCCGTTTAGATTTTATATTAGAAAAAATTAAGTCATGAATAAATTTATCTCTATATTTTTCTTCAACTTCATGTTTAGATATTCTTTTTTGCAAATCCAGTTTCAAGATGGTCAATGCATGTTCTAAAGCAATTTTTTCATATTTCATTTTATTATTTATGTCATTACCGCTTATTGTCTCATCTAAAACAATCAAATACCCAAATGTTTTTTTATCAACTTTTAGAGGCAGATAAAGAAAATTATTTTTAAAATAATCAGTTCTTTTGTTTTCAATTTCTTCTTTTATTTCAGGTTTAATCTTACTAAAAAACCGTTTACAGAAAAATTCATCTATAAAAATTGTATCTTTATGAATAATCGATTTTAGGGTATCTAAAATTTTTTCGGTATCTCCGCCCTCTAGGACTATATCTGTAAAAGAATTATGTATTTTTTCTGATATTTCAAGTCTATCTGCCTGTACATTAACCAATTTAGATAAAACTGGATTTATAACATCTACAAAAGAAAATCTATTCGGAATAAAAACAATTGGAAAATTTAATTTATCGGCTGTTTCCAAAACTTCATCTGGCAATTTATCGATGAATCTACCTATTTTTATTCCAAATCCAGCTGCTCCTCTTTTTTCTAGTTTAATAATTAAATCTTTTAATTCTAAAGGGTTATTTCTCATGACAAAAGCAGTTGTAATTAAAAATTCTCCACCTTTAATCCAGTTATATATATCAGGAGCATCCATAACACTAACTGTGACAACTTTTCTATTTATGCCCTTTTCACCAGCAAGGATTTTCATTCCTGCCATTTGTTCAAGCTCTATCATTTCTTTTATATTCACTGCATGCCTCCTCATATAAGATATTAATTATACAACCAGTATATTTTATAACCAGTAAGAAGTAAAACCATCCTCTTCAAATCTACGCAGCATATATGCTATTTTTTCTGCTGACTCCGGATACTTAAAGCTCTCCTGATTTGCCTGATAATATTTCCAGACTCTATTAGCCAGCTGACCGTTTTCTTTGCTGAAGTTACTTCCACTAAAGAAATCAAATAACTCCAGCAGTATCTCTTTAATGATAGCTGAACTACCCTGAATCCTGGGTAATACTTTCTGCAGAATCTCCTTATCAAAAGCAGTGTTTTTAGCAAGCAGCTCTTTATCTAGAGCTTCAACTATGTAAAAGTTGATTTCATCTCTGATTCTGTAGCCCACCTGCAGATTTGCCTTTTTAAGTATCTGGTTTAATCTTTCCAGCTCTTCAGTTGTTCTTCTAACCTCATCTTTTTTAACAGGCAGCAGATCTTTTAAATTTAGATACTCTGTTTTTAGAAATTGATTATTAACTTTTAAACTCTTAACCTGATCAGAATAATCTTCCTCCAAAAAGGCTGTTAAATCGATCTGATTAAACTCAATTGTGTTTGCTCTATCTAATACCTTTTTGCTGAAAGGATGGGTTGTTTCGTCCATATTAACCGTTCCAATGAGATATAGGTTGTCCGGAATATGTAGATCAGAATATTTAGCCTGAGAATCATTGCTGTCATTTTGATCAAAGTCATTTTCATTTAGTAATCTATCTGTTTTAATCTGATTACCCTCATAGTGACGGGTTTCCATCTTTGATAAAAAGTCACTAAAATAATATTCAACTCGAGCTAAGTTCATTTCATCAAGACAGACTAAATATGGATTAGCAGGATCTTCAGCTGCTTTTTTGATAGTTTCTAAGATCGGGCCAGGCTGAAAGTCTCCTCTGATATTGCTGTAACCTAAGAGATCTGCACTGTCATTCCAGTCTGGTTTAACTGAAATCAACTTAAAGCGATCATTATCTGAACTGCAGCCAATAGCTCTGGCAAATAGTTCTACCAGTTTTGTTTTACCTGTACCTGAGATACCAGCCAGCAGGACAAAGGGTTTTGTTTTTAGAGAAAGATAGAAGTTTTCAATTAAATTATCAGGATAAGTGTAGCCCTGAGCTTTGATGTAGGTTTTGATTTGGTTTAGTTTTTCTTTAGTTGTTAAGTTATCCATCTTTTCAGAAACTCCTTCTCCTGTTTCAATTTCAGCTGCATCTAGTTCTAAATAATATTGGTCATAATATTTCTGGTAAATACCCATCATTTTCATTAAATCTTCTATTAGTTCTTTTTCTGTAATTTTGTTATTAATTAATTGATCAGCTTCATATTTCTGATAACAAATATTTGATAACTCATAAGCTTTGCCTTTACCAGATTCAGCAAGATCAATCTCATTATCAATTCTAAAATCATCTAAATTCATCTCAGCTCTTAATTTGTCACGCTTATTTGTAAATTCTTCTTTGGTGCTAAGGGTTACTCCCTGGTTAAAGGTTAAATAAACTCTCTCCATATCTTGAGAAAAAAGATAGACAACATAGATTCCTTCTTGAGTTGTAGTTGTTATATCTTTATACATTATTGCAAGCCAAGGAACTTTAGCCCAATTCCCCATTCCAATTGAACCCTTGATTATATAATTTTCTATCCTAAAATTTGAAGAAAGTTCTTCTTCAATAAATTCTGGTAGCTCATGACGCATTAGATCTCCAAGTTGATGACCAGCAAATTCTTCGTGTAATCTTGCTTCTTTATATTCTGAAACTATTTTGACTAAATAATCTTTAATTGATGACATTGTATCTACCTCTTTTATTTTTCAGTATAATGTTTGAAATTTAGATAAATATATTTCCTTTTTATAGAAATTATGTTATAATTAACATAATTTAATGGAGGTGGACTAAATATGAGCTTTTCTGATGATATGAAAGAAGCTAAAGCAACACTCAAAAAAATTAAAAACTATGATATTAAAGGTTTTGCTAGAGAATTAAAATATTGGATTAGAGAACTACACTTTTTTTATAATATAATTGTCCCGAACGAAACAAATGATCCATCAACTTCTTTTTATAAAATAAAACCAGCAAATAGGCCAATCACAGGTCAAATTGCATATTTTAATTTAAGAAGAGGCTATCCAAAAGAAATTCATGGTGGTCATTACTGTTATATATTAAAAGATTTTGGTTCAAAATATTTAGTTATTCCTACTACATCAGTAAAAGAAAATTCCAATCCACCTAATTCTAAAATGGAAATTGATATTAAAATTAAAGATTTTAAAAATGATAAAATTTCACGCCTTCATTTAAGTGATATGAGAGCAATTGATATTCAGAGAATTAATGAACAAAAAGCTATATATGAAATTAAAGAAAACCCAGCAGTTCTTAACCAGAAAATAAGTTTAATTCTGTTTAAAAGTGCTTGACAATTTACTATTAAAATAGTATTATTAATATAGAAAATAAAATTACAAAGAGCTCTTAAATGGGCAAAATTAAAATTATGAAGGCACCTGATATTTTATCAGGTGTTTTTTCCTTTTCATAGTTAAAATTTATTCTTCATCAGGCTTTTCAAATTCTTTTAAAGTCATTCCATTTTTTAATTTCCATTCTCTTAAACCATTAGCATTTCTTCCCATAACTATTGCAGCTGCAGTTGAAGGACTAGAAAACAAATAGTCTTTTTTGAAAATATAATTTTCATTATTTTCAATTACAATTTCTTTTTCTAATAACTTTTCCCTCTTTTTAATTACCCAATTTTGAGCTGAATCAACGGTATTATTAGCCATTTTAGATCCTTTTAGTACTACAAAACCCTCACTAGTAATTTGGCCTTTACCCTTTGCCCCTCTAACAGAATCTATATAAAAATAATTTTCATTTTTATTTTGTTTCTCTTTTATTTCTTCAAAAACCTTATAACCTAAAGAGTTTACTAATAACTTAACGTTATATATAAACTCTTCCATTTCAGCTTTATCAGGTTCAGATATAGATGGTGCTTTTGGAATAGTACTATTTTCTAATTTATACCTACCAACTTGGTCTGCAATTTCGTATAACTTATATTCTAAATATCTTACATGGGCTCTATTTAAATTATCATCTTTACTAATTACTGTAACTACTTCATTCCAAAATTCTTTTTGATCAAGATGTTGTTTTAAACGATTGAAAATATTTTCTGTTTGACCTATATAGACCATATTATCATCAGGATTATTAGGATCTTTGCCAAAGAGAAAATATACTCCAATATTTTGAAGGTCATTCCTATCGTACGACTCTTTCATTAAAGAACGTGGAATTTTATAAGCTTTCCCAACCCAATTAGATAATTCACAAGACATTCGTTTGTTTGGATCGCCATCTAATAAGAATAGTTTTATTGTTTTAGAAAAGATTGCTTTCATATTTTATCACTCCAAATTAACAATTATTCTAACACTTTTTTTAGATCAATTAAATATATAGGGGAGGTTAATCCGGAAAGAATTAACTTATGAGTTGAATGTGGTACTTTACGATTTCTTTTAGAAAAAATAGATCCATTAACTTCCTCAATACTTAAACCTTTATTAACCATAGCTTGATGATCATCTTCATCAATATTCCAACAAACAATACAATCTATTTCGTTAAACATTTTTTGTTCGTCATTAAAATCTTTTAATATATTTCTTAATTGTGATTTAAATTCTATGACTAATTTTTTATTATTCCATAAAGCATAGAGATCATACCTTCTTTTGTAACCACAATATAGAGGTTTTATATCTTTAATAATATCTCTTCCAATACATTCAAAAAACAATGCAGAGATGCTAGCTTCTTGATTTCTTGGATTTTTTGCAAACTTTATTCCAGGAATATCTAAATCAATAATCTGATCTATTTCATCAAAAATTTCATCTTTATCCCAATCAGGTCTTGAACTATTAATATCACCAGATACATATTTTCTAACATAATCTAAAAATTCATTAAATAATATTTTAGCATATTTTCTATGTATACTTGCCTGACTACCATGTATTGATTTTCTACCTACATCAAATTTTAATTGTTGATCTTCAAACAAAATAAATATATTTGACCAATAACCAGCAGATCCTGTAGAAGGATTATTTATTTTAATTCCTGTAGGCATACCTTTAACGGAAGTAAAAATTCCATTTTGATATATTGTATATTCATACTTATCAAGCCAATTATCATTTTTTAATTGTTCTTCAGTACATAAATTTTTGCTAACCGAAATTTTTTTCCATACATTTCTATTTGGCACAAAGCAAGCGATATAATTAATTTCTCGATTATTATTATGGGTATAAGAACCTTTTTTATAAATTATCTTATCTCTTAACTTATTTCTTTTTTCTTGATTAGTCCTATCCTTTTCTTTTAAATAATTTACAAATTCTTCTAAATCTATTTTTGATCTTTCTGACACTTCATCTAATATGGTTCTATATTTGAAATCAATTTTTTCATTAAATCTTTTTCCATTAATATCAATAAAGTTCAAGTATATATCAATATTCTGATCATCTTGCCATAAAGATTTAGTATTACCAAGTGAAGTTTTTGTTCTTAATACAAATTTTAATTGATCAAAATTCAATTCAAATATGGGAGATTCTTTAACATCCTCTAAATAAACTTCTGTACCATAAAATTCTTCTTCTAAAATAGTATGATTTTCAAGATTAAGATAGGAATCATCATTGCTCTTTTTCCAACTTAGCGCATTATTTACTCTAGCTTCACTTACTCCATTTGAATTACCAGATTTTATATAAAATTTGTTACATGAAAACATTGCAAACGTAAGTCCAACGCCTTTTTCTCCAATTGAATTACTATTTTTTGCTTTATCAGTTGAAAAAGGCTTTAATAAATTGGGAAGTCTATCAGGTTTTATTCCAATTCCATTGTCAGTTATTTTAACCGACCTATTTTTAGCATTAATTTCTAAATCAATTCTTCCATTATTTTCACTAGTTTCTCTGATTGCATCTACTGAATTTTGACATAACTCTGCTAAAATATCCCAATCATGATTATAACTATCATCAATTCCTTTAATAGTATGTCTTATTTGATTTAAATCAGGAGTTAAAAAATTTTTTTGCCGATCCATATTAATCACCTCTGTCTTTATTTTATCACCAAGAACTCCTCAGCTTCTTAAGCTTACTCTCTTCACTTAAAATTTTAGTACAGTTCTCCCAATCAGATGCTTCAACCTTTTCGTTATATTTAACCTCAAAAGGATGTTTCTCAGGAACTTTATCAATTATCTTTTTAGCTTCTTCTTTCTGATCTAAAGCAACATTAATCCAGGCGTCTTCCAGTACATCTGGCAGCTGGCCGAAGATAGCAGTAATATTTTTAAGCCTTTTAGAAAGCAGTTCATGCACTCTATCTTCAACAGAATTCTTATATTTCATATTATATAAATAAATTCTATCAAATCTCTGCCCACCTCTTTGAATACGTCCTTTTCTCTGCTCCAGCCTTGTTGGATTCCACGGCATATCAATATTAACTAACCTTCTTAAAGCTTGGAGATTTAAGCCCTCTGAAGCTGCATCGGTTCCTAATAAGATCTTCAACTTATAACTCATTACCATGTCTTTAATATCATCTTTAGTTTTTTTATGAAACTTATTATTAATATAATATCCTGCTTTTCCGCTGCCGGCATAAATACCTATTTTCTGATCAGTAAATATTTCAGATAACTCAGATGCTATCCATTCAACAGTATCATAATATTGAGAGAAAATGATAACCCCTTCATTAATCCAATTCTTTCTTTTTAAAAGTTTAACTAACTTCTCAAATTTAGGGTCTTCAGCTTCATTAGATAATAGTGCATTAACATATTTATCAAGCATTTTCTGTTCCTCTGCTGTTAAATCTTTAATTCCGCTGCTTCCTTCCTCATCTTCCTCTTCACTAATTTCATTCAAATTTTCGCCCCAATTGTTTTTGAGCTTCAATCCAGTTTTTTTACCTGCTTCAATAGAACTTCCTATTCTTTTTAACAGCAGTGTCTTAAGAAAACCGCCACCTTTTACACGGTTAGAAATTAGCTGACAAAATTCTTCTGCATAATCATAAGCATCTTTCATATAACCAGTTAATTTTAAAGGTGGTTCATCTATTATCTCCACTTCAATTGTATCTAAATATGCTTCTCCGGTTTTAGGATTAATTTTATTTTCTAAATAGTCTCTTTCTCTCCTTACTACATGACGTATATAAGGATTGTGCAGTTCAAAAAAATCATTCATTAAAAATCCAGCAGCCGCTTTATTTTGATATTTTAGTTCATTATACTGTTTTGGATATACAACAGCTTCTTCAGCCATATCTGCTGATGATCTTAATATTGAATAATTAGGTCCTTCATCAGAAGGAGGAAAAGGATTTTTAATCCAGCGCCACTTTTCAGTCGCAGATAAATTTTTACCACGATTTTTAATTAACTCTAATCCCTGGTTGATAGATCCTTTTTTTCTCCATAAAGAACTTTTCGTCCCTAAGACTCTATCTGAACCTTGAGATAGTACATTTAAAAGGTCCCATAGTTCTACTGGATGTAACTGGATTGGAGTTGCTGTTGCTAACAGCAAGCTCTTTGTTCTTGTAGCTATTCTCAGTAAATAGTCATATAAATTTGTCTTTTGAAAAGAATAAAAGTTATTATTTTGATCAATTGATTTTCTTCTCGCATGGTGAGCTTCATCAACTATTATACACTCATAATTTTTTGAAAGAAGATAATCAACTGATTCAGATTTTGCTGTTATTAAGCCCTGTGATATAATTCCAATTTTCCTTGGGCATTTAACAATATCTTCTCTACCTCTATTGGGATATTTTATGCCATTTTCATCAATCCAATTTGTACCGTCCCAGACTGCTGAAGGCAGATTGAGCATGTCATTTAATTCATCTTGCCACTGCTTCATTAAAGTTTTGGGCACTATTATTAAAACAGGTTTATCTCCATATAGAGCCATTAACTGAGCACTTACAGCTAATTGAAGGGTTTTTCCTAAACCAACAGGATCAGCCAAAACATATCTGGCTCCTTCAAATATCTTGTGATTATTATAAACTTTTTCAATGAAATATTTCTGATGCTCCCACAGTCCTAAATTCTCTCTATAAATTGGAGATTCAATGTTTGCAGCTGCCGGAACATTATCTTCTTCCTCAAAATCATCAACTTCCTCAACAACTTCTCTATTTGCTATTCTTTTAATATCTTTGATAATAAAATCGGGTAGGGGAATAGCTGCCGAACTGTTCCATAATGCGTCAAATTCTTCCTGCACCCATTCAACTGCTTCTTTAGAATCATCTTCCCAGACTAACTCATAGTTTATATTCCAGCCGCTTTTAGATTCATTTACACTGCCTAAAAATGATGTTTGGCCTCCATCATTAAAAGTTATTACTCCAGCTTTACCGTGAACTAACCCAAATTTTTTATTGGGCAATACCCGGACTTCTAATTTGTCGGAGACTAAATATTCGTATAATTTTTTAAAACGAAAATTCCTATTATCCATTTTTTCAGGTTCACTTTGACACCATTCTTTTCTGATTGCTTTTTGTGCTCTTTTAGCAGTCTTTACATCTTCAGGCAGCAGATCAGAATTACAGACGATTCTAATTTTTCCTTCAATATTGTCTAAAGCTTCACCTGCAATTTCAAAGATAGAACTGCTGAAATATCCTGCAATTCTGTCGTACGCTTTTGCTTTTTTTAATTTTTTATTCAGAAGAGAATCTGAAATAGACTCTCTTCTGGAAGAATATCTTTTTATCATATATATTCACCTATACACCTTCATTTTTTAATGCTTCTCTTAATAATTTGGCATATTTAGCTTCTTCATGCCAGTGTTCCATATGATCTACCATTTCAATTTTAGAAATAAAGGTTAATATTTCGCGCATTAAAGGTTTTTTATACCAGTAATTCTGGCTTTGATTAAATACTCCTTTAAGATAGGTTCTGCCTGAGTTTGTAGAATCATTTTTAGCTGACTCTAAAACAGCAACCAGTAAGTGTCTTAACAATGAGCCGCTAAAATCTTTTTCATTAAATTCATTATCAAGATAACTTGTTTTATATTCTGAAGGAGTTTTAAGTCTGACATTATTAGCTTCAAAATTATGGAACATTGTTTTATACTCTTTAACTCCAAATCCTTTAGCTAACTCCTGATAAGCTCCTATTGTATGCTCATTATTCATTTCAAGTTCTAAGCCTCTAATAAAGAATCTTTCCGCATTCGATAACTCAAACCAGTGATTTTTTTCAAATTCTTCTGGTATAAGGTAGCTGTTAGCTACATCACGAGCTTTTTTAATTAATTTTTCAACTGGACTTTCCTCGTTTCTATCACCAGAAAGCCAATAATCAATATCTATACCATCAATTTCTCCATAACCGGTAAGTACCTTCAGTGCTGCCGCATAAGACGCAAGCAAATAATCAGCATCAGTAAAATCTGGAATATCCTTATAGTCAATACCTTTCATAGAATCAATCATATTTCTAACTTCAATCTGGATTTTATCATATACTTCATCCTGAAAAGCAAAGTCATCTGAGGTTTGTTTTTGAAGAACTAATAATACAGTTCCTTTAACATAATTACCTTCTTTTAATCCCCCGGATTTAGTTTCAGTAGATATATTCCAAGCTGAGGCAACTTTTAATCCAGCAGACCATAAAATCATGGTAAGTTCTGACCAAACCTTTACATCTTGATGGGTAAACATTACAATTTGGTAGCCGTTATCTGGCATATTATTAGCTAAATTTTTATAAACTTCAATCATGCTTTCGTTAAATGATTTACCCGTACCTTTTACTGCTAATACTCTTTTTGAACCTGTATACCACTCTGGAAAAACTTTTTTTAACATTTTTTTATCCCATGCAGAAAAAAATTCTGATAACTCATGATAATTTACTGCATCTGCATAAGGGGGATCTGTTATCCATATATCATTTGAAGATGATATATTCCTTGCATCTTTTGGTTTAACAATACTATTGCAATTAAATTCATAATTGTTTATGTTATAAAACCAACTATTACTTAACATATTCAAGCTTCTAGAACTATAAGTAATTAAAGGATTTAGAGCTTGATTATAAAACGAATCTGAACTCTTTTCATTTGCTGCACTTGAGTCCCAATGACTTAATTTAGAATTAAAATTACAACATTTATTAATACCTAACAAAGCTATAACTTTTTCTTTTTTGTTGTTTGATAATTCATCAGATAATTTCATTAAAAGACCATTAATTAGTAATTGTCTCGGATTGTATAATTGATGCCAATACTTCCAACCTCTTGTCCTTATAAGTTCATTAGTTTTATTTCCTTCCTTTATTTCATCTGAAGGTAAATAGCCCTTATTTTGCCAATCAGAAAATCTTTCTTTTAATAATTTTAAAACTTTCTGCTCATTTTTATAATCTTTATTATTAGGTACCCTATAATATCTATTTCCATTATTATCAACATATTGTATAGCATATAATCTTTCACTAAATATATCATCTGAACTATTAATAATTTTATTTTTCCCCCAAATTTGCAAACCATAGACAGTACCATTTTTAGATTTTTTATCTTCTCTTATACTAGAAGAAATTGGCATCTTCTTTTTACAATTAGGGCAAAACAATTTTTCACCTATTACAGTAATTAATTTTTCTGATTCTTTTATTTTATTTTTACTAGCATCTTGTATAATATCTATGTCAAAATTTTTATTCTTCTTATTATTCTTTAACAATACAACTGTTTTACTGCCTTTTCCAATCATCCAAGAGGAAGAAAGAGGAACTTTATAACCACATTCTGGACATTTGACTTCATTAAGATATAAATAAGCATCAGCATTATGTCCTTTTTCATTTAATTCTATGCCCCAATCGTTGACTATTAATTTTGCTTTTTTATATACTTTTTCCTGAAATTCAATTAATTTATTAATGTTTTCATTTGAAGAACTAGAAATATTTAAAGAAGCCCAAGACAAGAGTGTAGCTATAGGATTTAAGTCAGAAGCAAATGCTTTTGTCCCCATTCTGGCTGCTTCAAAAGGAATAGAACCTCCACCAGAAAAACAATCTCCTACTTTGGGGATATGACCAAATCTTTTTTTTCCTAATTCTTGTATTAATTCCTGCAAATTAGTAGCATTTGTTTTTAAATGTTCATTAATAATTTCCCATTCACTTTTATCATTCAATTCTACTTCTTCCGGCCTTCTGCAATAACTTAATTTATCATCATAGGATAATCTATTAAAAGCTATTTTCTGAAGTTCTTCCTTCATTGCCTTCTTATTTTCTCTAGACATTCCTTTAGGATATTTAGGCTTTTTAGCAGTTGATCCCTCTCTGAAATATTTTTTCTTCTCTTCTTTAGTAGTCAACTGCCATAACTCTTTTTTAGAAATTGGTTTATCATCTCTTTTTCTCAATAATAGTCCTTCATCATCCATAGTCATAACTTTAAGGAATATTTCTCTGTCTTTAGTGTAATCATCAGAAACAGGCATTAATATTCCTAATAAGGCTGCCCTAACCATAACTAAAGGTTTTCTACCCCACCATTTTCCTAAACCAGTAAGAGTTTGACCCAAATTAGCTTTTCTTTCTTTATAACTTTCTTTAGATATTCTTGATACAGGAAATTGTACTTCTATAAATGATTTATTGTAATCTAACAAATTAATCCTCCTCTGACATTTATCTGATATATTTTAAAATAATCTCTGCACAAAACTACCTGCTAATTTATTATCTACAGGATTTTCTGTTAGTGCATATCTTAAAGCTATTCTCCAGCCGCGATTGTCACTGTAGTGGCCTGTTGAAGCATTAGTCATTGTAAAAAGCCACCATCTCTCTTCAGGTGATAACCCCAACCAGTTTTTGATAGCTAAATCAATAACTCCAACCTCAGCATTTTCTATAGCCCAAAGCAAAAGCATTAATTCTTTACCGTATAAACGTTCTAAAGGTACATAATAGCTGTCAAAATCTCCTGATGGAAGACCTTCATCTTTTAAACGCCTATTAAATTCTTTTTTTATTACATTTTTAACTTTATTCCATTTGGTCTTACTTAAAATTACTTTTTTATCTTTATCATTTAAATCACTAACCTGCTCATCTTGATCCCAATTAAATCTCTCATATACTGTTATTTTAGCATTTCCAGTTGGTATTTCTATGAGGAAATGATGATTGGTTTCTTTCGGATTAAAACCAAATCCATAGGTTTTTACTTGACTCAAAAGATCATCTCCTTAGTGTTGACTAAATCTATTTTTATACATCTCTAAGTTAAATTCATTTTTCTCAAGCCATCTTAAAAAATCTCTGCCACTTTTAAATTTAATACCAGTTATGTTAGCAGTTAAATCATGTGGCTTTTCTCCAACAAAATTATCTTTAATATTTTTTAATTGTTCTTCTAACATATTCATATCATCTATTTCTACTTTATCTATCATAAAAGTTATAGAAAAATCTCCCTTGCCTCTGCCGGTAATAATAAACTGTGCCTGCTTAAAAGTAGCATTGGTTTCATTTAAAAACTCAAGTTCTTCATATGTTTGTTTTGTTCCCTTAGGAGTTTGTGGCTCTGTTAATTTGACAGGCTTATCTCTATCAACTGTAACTTCTTTTCCTTTAACCTCATACTGAAGAACATCAGATGTTATATCATGCTCTTCATTTACTGCCACTGCCTGTATATATTTTGCATTTTTAGGTATAATAATTGGTTCCTGATAAACGCCTCCATTTTCTTTTGGAGAAGCACCATCTGTCGTATATCTGATTTCACAATTACTTGGGGTTGCCTGCAGTTTTAGGGCATCTTTTCCTTTAATTGTTAACTCTTTATACTGCAGATTGATATCATTCTCCCATCTTACAGGGTCCCCAGTTTCATTAACACCATCTGGGTCAACTGCTAAAAAGTAATATACTAAATCAGTTGCTTCAAATGAGTTATGGTTTTCTACTTTTTTAGAAGCTTTAGTCGGCTCTTGACCTATTTCATAATAAACTTCATCTGCATTAACTGGAGTAATGCGCAGTGTAGAAATACCATTTTCACTTACAGTGCTCATTTTAGTAATATTAACATTAGTTTCTTTTTTTGGAGGAGTTTTATCAATGTAATTACCATCTTTAAACCAGATTTCTTTCTGCAGTGAATCTTCCTTTAGCTCCTCAAGGGCATCTGGTTTATGCCACAGCCACCTTGTTTCAGTAGCAGTTCTTTCAATTAATTCATTCCAAGTCATTCTATCTCTAGTGAAGATAATTTTATCAAATCGTTTTCTTAAATTATTTGGTTCAATATCTGTAGTAAACTTCATTTCATTATCGAAGCTTAAAGTATTTTTAATTTCTTTTTCAGCATCAAAGTTGTTTTGAGAAAACTTCATAATTAAATTAGTACTTTTTAATACATTCTTCCGAGGATAATATAAAGTAGTAAAGGTTTCTCTTAAACTTGAATTCAGCCTGTTGCCGGTTTTGTCTTTTAACTCCATTGCCTGCTGCATTTCACTATCTCTATCGCTGACATTATCTGCCTGCATTCTGTCAATTATATTATTGATTGCTCTAACTTTCTTAGCAGTTTCTAAAAGCTTATTCATTACATTCTTTTGACCAGTTAAAAACATAACTCTATTTTTATATTCTACTTCTTCAAAAAACTGCTTTAATTCACTTTTTAGGCCATCACTGCCCTCACTAGGTTCAGAAATTATTAAAGAAACTTTTTCTTTAGAGAGTTCAATTTCTTCAATTGAAGGGAAGACCATTAAGTTTTGATAGCAATCTTTATCATTAGGTTCAAATTCTTTTTCAAGTAAATCTTTAATATATAATTTAGCCTGACTGCGGGTTAAACTTTTTATCTCATCCTGCATTTCTGCAACAACATTTTTAGTTTGTCTAAAGAGAAGTTTATTATGGTTTTTATATAAATACCAGGCTTTTTCCTGTAATTCCTCAATACCGCTTCTGATTTTAGTGATATCTCTATTTGGAGCGACAAGATAAGTAAAGATCTCACTCACTGAAAGACCTACAATTGCCTCAGTAGCTTTTGATAAGGAGGACATTAAGATTAGTTTTGAAACATCTTGAACATCTTGAGAGTCAGTAGATTTATCAATTTTCTCTGCAACAGAGTGGCCATTATTGGCAATATCATGGCTTATGGCATTTGTAAACTCTGGTTTAATTGATTTAATTTCATTAGCCATTTCAGCATTATTTAAATCAATATCATAAGGATTAATTAAATATAGATTATCAGCTTTGTCTGACTCTCTAAAAATACCTTTAAGCATCTTTTTAGTCAACCTGATAACACCACGAGTTTTTTGGAAACCCTGGTTTTCCTTAAATCTTTCGACTAAATCTTTAAAAGAAGGGTGGAAAGGATATGTATCTCTAACTGCTGAAGCAATTTCACTCGGAACTTCATCTGTATATCCCATTTCTACAGCTTCTTTGACGCTGTTCTTAAAGCCATTAGCTACTTTGTTGATTTCAGCTTCATCTGGTAACCCTTCGAACATTCTAGTCTTTAAAATATCATAAAGATCATTGCTGTTGCTTGATACAGGTTCTAGATTTAAAGAAAAACGATTTATTTCTCCATCGAGTTCTTTAAACATACCCTGAATTATTTCTGATTCTTCCTCATATGTAGCTTCCAGATCAGAGATAACTAAGCAAACATTAGATAATTCTTTTTTATTTATAGCATTTAATAAATTTGCTATTGCAGTTGTTTCAATATCTAATAGTGTACCCTGACCATAAGTTCTGGTCTTAGCATTATTTAAATATGGAGGCAGCTCATCTAATAATATAAGAGTAGGTGTAGAACTTTCTAATAAATTAATCCAGGCAGTTTGACCCGGCGCCTGAAGTGGAGAATAGTATTCACTAAACTGTTCTTTTTTGCCCAACTGTTTGGCAATCTCTCCCCAGGTACCATAATTCATATCAGATTCTCTACCTGTAACAGATATTGTTCTAATCTCACCTTCTACATCATTATATTTGCCGTCAAGAGTCTTTTTTCTTAACTCAGGATATTTAGCTAATAATCCCAGAGCAATCATGTTGTGGGTTTTACCTCCACCCATGGCCTGAGTTAGTTTAATAATGCTGTTTCCTGATCTGTTTCTGAATTTATTCATAGCAGTATCAAAAACTGTTTCCATGTTGTCAGTTATGAATGTTTCTTTAAAAAATCTTTCTGGATTAATGTTACCATTTTTCAAGTCTGAAAGGTCCAAGACCTCATCTTTCATTGTTCTATCAAAGACACTTTCTCTAACCTTAACTGAATTAGCAAGAGTTTTCATAAGTTATCTGTTCCCCCTCTTAATAATATATAATATCAATTTCTTTTCTGTTTTCAAAACAAATTATAAATTTAAGTACGATTTAATTGAAATATTTATACCTCAATTACCTCCCAGACATCTTCATTAATATCGGATAGATATTTATCATACCTATCTTTATGAACAGCAAATGCTAATAAATGAGTTGGACGGCTAAAACCAACATAAGCTATTCGAGCAGACTTTTTAGTTCTTTTATTATCTGAATCTGTAATTTTCTCATTCTTGAATTGCTTATTCAACCTCTGAGATTCATAAGATTTTGCATTCTCACCACTTCCATCTTTTTGATAAAAAGATTCTAAATATAATGTAGCAGTGTGAGTTTCTCCTTTAACCGAATGAACTGAACCTAATTCAATTTTTTTATTATTAATCTTGCACAAATGACAATCAAAATCAGTTTCATCTTCAATAATAATTTTCTTAGGATCCTTATTAATAAATTCAATAGATTTATTTTTCTCAATTCCAAAAACACCAAGGAAACCGTCCAAATAATCTTTAATATCTTCAGAAACCTCAGAATTATTCCCTTTAATTATTTTAGTGCTCCAATCATACAATTTTAACTTCAATTTTTCATATTGCTCTTTATTATTCTTTTTTAAATACCAAAAGAGACTACTCTTTGTGTAATATCTATCATTATCTGAATTAACTACTTTTTCTATCCTAAGTATTTTTAAAAGCATATTCAATAAATCATTGTTAATTTCTTTGAAATTATTCTTAGAATTGATTAGGTAACTCTCTAATGAATTATATTCTGTTTTGGAAGTAGATCTATTCTTATTAAATTTAGGACAATAATCTGGAAGAGTGATTTTATTACCTTCTTTTTCTTTAGTAATCCAAGACACTGCTTTAATTGGATATTTGTAATCTTCAGGAATTTTATTTTCAGTTTTAAATTTATTAATTAATCTAATGAATCTCTGAATTACTTCACACTGAGAATTATAATCATTATAAATTAACAAGTGCGGTTTTAGTTTAGTGTTTTCTGATTTTATACTCTTAATATCTGCAGAATTTAATGCAAAGTTTTGTAAAACTGTAGCTATATTTTTTGAAAATCTATAACTTCCAGTTATTTTAAGAGTATTTTCTCTAGATTTCCAGATTTCTTCTAACTTAAAGTTAGTTCCCCCACTATATATTGCCTGATTTCTATCTCCAATTCTTTGATAAATAGATTTACTATTACCATTATTATAAAATATTTTTTCCAATATATTATGTTGATGAATATCCATATCTTGCATCTCATCAACAAAAACATAGGAAAATCTTTTCTGTAGTAAGTTTTTGATTTCAGGATATTTTTTTAAATATTTATTGGCCAAATAATAAGCATCATCATAACATAAAATTCCTTGATTGAGTAAAATATTTTTCATTTTTGATAGTTTTCTATATGTTTTTCCAGAAGTATTTTTTAATGCAAAATCATCAGTTTTACTATTAATCCCAGAAATCAACATATTATTTTCATTAAATCTTATGTTTTGCAAAAAACCTAAAGTATTTGCTCTTTTATTTAGCCAAAAATTATCTCTTAAAACATTATTATAATAATTTTCTACTCTTTCATTATAAAAATCATCATTAATTTTTGAAATTTTCTCTTTAGTAACCTGGTTAAAAAACGGTTTAGCCAGATATTGATTAACAAAACTTTGAATAGTTCCAATAAAATTGGGATAAGAAAATAATTTAGGACAATATTCTCCTATTTCATTTTTTATCTCATCAATTGCATTATTGGTATGAGAAATCACCATTATCCCTGAACCATCTTCAAATGGCAATTTTCTTTCTAAAATCAATAATTTAGCCAATAATGCTGTTGTTTTACCACTTCCTGGAACAGCATGCAAATCTATTGTTTCAAGATTTCTTATAAAATCAATTCTCTCATTTTTATCATCCTCGAAAGATTCATCCGCATCTAATAATATTGATTCAGCATATTTGATATCTTTATCAGTTATATTAGTCTCCGCAGGCATATTTTATCGCCTCAATTAAATATGATATAGTATCATCCTGGTATGTCTCTTCTTCATTTAGATTAATTCCTTTTAAAACACTTTCATTTCTAAGTGACTCTTCTATTTGGTAAGCAATTTTTGTTTTATTAAATCTTAAATTAGAATCTAACAATCTAATTGCTAATTCCTCTTCATAATCTTCAGTATCGAAAATTTGAGGATGAACTTGCTTTGTAGATTTTACAAAAATTCTGTTCAAAAAATCAGATTCATAAAAACACCATTCCAAAGTCCATCCAGATGAAATGAATGGTTTTACAATTGTTTGTGGTTTTTCTACACTGCTTTTTCCAAGATATTTAATTTTATTCTTCTTTTTAGTGATTTCTTCTTTACATTTTATTTGATAAAATTCTTCATCCTTTTTTTCCATATTATCTTTTGTATATGCTGTAACGTCAACATCATTTACAACCGATACTCTAACATTCATGGCATCAGGATTATCTTTTCGCAAAAATATTTTATAATAATGATCAAAACCTACATTGCCAACATTAATAACTGAAACTTCGTTTTCAGTTAAATCATATCCAATTTCCTTAGCTAAGGTAGGAATAATTATTTCTTCTGACCAACCTTCAACTAAAATAACACCTTTAGCAAAAAACAAATTTGATTTTGTAACATCAAGAAATTTCTCTAAGAATATGTAATCTTTTTCATTTAGTTCAGTATAATCACTCCCCATAGGGAAAGCATTATCATTAGTACAAATTATTAAATTTTCAAGTTTTATTTTTGAAGCTAAATTTGGACTGTGAGTTGTTAGAATTAATTGGATATCATTATTATTCTGTAATTTTTCTATTACTTTCATCTGCACTTGAGGATGAAGATGTGCTTCTAATTCCTCTATTAACCCCAGTTTTAAACCAGGCCAACTATCTCTTTTTAAATGTAATAATTCAACAGCCATAAATAAACGATTTAAAGTTCCTAAACCAGGATTATCAACATCTGAGATCATCAATTCTAAAGTTTCCAAAACACTTCTTAAATTTGCTTCAGAAGTTCTAAACTCACTTTTACTATCTTTATCATAAAAGCCTCTAATAAATTCATCAATTACTTTTTTAATCTGATAACCCTCATTTTGGAATTCTTCGTTATTAGCTTTTTTAAAATAATTAGAAATTTTTTCATTAAACTTTTCAAATTCTTGATATAGCTTATTATCTTCCTCATCTTTAAATATATCATGGCCTTTAAGAATCTGAGATAAACGGGAGTACCGTTTAGGAATTAACTCACTTTCAGCATCTCTTAATGGTTTTAAATAAGTTGTTTTTAAATAATGCCTTGCTTCAGCATTTAAAGGATACCCATCTTTATCACTTCCAGCTCGAATATCTGATGGGAGAATTCTATCTTCATTTTTACTCACATCATAATTAACTTTTAAAAAGGGTTCAGCTTCTTCTTTTTCACCTTCCCAACTTAACCATTCTGTAAAATATTTTGCTTCTTCAGGTTGTAAATCTTTAAATTCTAATTCTATTCTAAATCTATCCGAATTATTATAAAAATCATCTTCAGTTACCCTAATCCATTCATAACTATGAGTTTTTAATACCATCTTAATTGCATCAATTATTGCTGTTTTACCTGAATCATTTTCTCCAATAAGAACATTTAAATTTTTGTTAAAATCTAAATTAAAATCTGGAGATTCAATATCAAATTTTTTTGAGCCAAATTTTCTAAAATTCCAAAGTTTCAATTTTGATAAATACATAGATTATCATTCCTAATTTTTATAATAGCTTACTTATAATAATTCTCTAATCATATTGCAATACCTTTTAATTACTTAAAACATTTCCTCATCCATTTCTTTCATCAATTCTCCCTGAATAGGATTATTAGGTACAATAATATTTTTAGCTAATCTTTTCTTTTCCTCTAAAAGACGGTGCAGCTTTTCTTCAACTGTTTCTCTAGCTGCAGTCATGATCGGATAATATACATTAACTTCCCTTTCTTGGCCAATTCTATAGACACGATCAGTTGCCTGCTGTTCTACAGCTGGATTCCACCAGCGGGTATAATGGATCACATGATTTGCTCCGGTAATATTTAGCCCTGTTCCAGCTGCTCTAGGAGATAATATCATGCATCCAAAACCATCACTTTCATTAAACCTATCCACTGAAGCTAAACGCTGTTTTGAATCACCATTAATTATTGGAATCTCCTGCAGTCCGAATTTTTCCCTAATTACTCTCTGTAAGATCAGCTGCATAATTTTAAAAGTAGTAAAAATTAGAGCCTTTTCGTTATTCTTTTCGACTTCTCTTAATATTTTAATAACAGATTTCAGCTTTGGACCCTCATTTAATAATTCTTCTGCACTTTTTAGATTCCAATCCTTATCCAAAAGAGCCGGATGAGAAGATAACTGAAGTAAAGACTGCAGTGTCCCTAAATGAGTTCTACCTTTAGAATTTTTTTCTTTTTCTATGATTTCTTTATATCTTTCTTTTTGTCTCTGACTCATTTCAATTGTTTTGGTAATATCTTTTTTCTCAGGCAGTTCATCTTTAAGCTCACCTTCTTTTGTCCTTCTCAAAAATACGGGTTGAATTTTTTCTTTCAGCATACCTTCATACTTTTCATACTCTTCTGGAGTATTAGAACTCTCAATGGGTTTTACAAAATTATTCTTAAATTCTTTAAAACTGTCTAAAAGTCCAGGCTGGACAAAATCATAAATAGACCAGAGATCTGCCACAGTATTTTGAACAGGTGTGCCGGATAACCCCAACCTCAGCTTTGCCTTTTGAGCTTTAACAGCATGATCCTTTAAAGTGCTTTGATTCCTAATAGCCTGAACTTCATCACAGACTAATATGGTCCAATCTATTTCTCCCAACAGAACCTGATCACTAACTAAAGTGCTGTAGGTAGTTAAAACCACATCAGACTGCTTAATAACTCTGCTGTTTTTATTACGTGAACCACCTAGATGGATATATACTTTGTTAATTTCTGGTGAAAATTTCTTTATTTCATGCTGCCAGTTTTCTAAAAGAGACTTTGGAGCGACTATCAAGGAGGGAGATAATTTATTTTCTGCTTTTAAACTGGCCATCAAAGCAATAACCTGTATTGTTTTTCCTAAACCCATGTCATCAGCTAATAAACCACCTAATTTTGAATCTTTTAATTTATGTAACCATATATAGCCTCTTTTTTGATAAGGTCTTAATTCTCCCTTAAATAAGCTTGGTGCTTGATAAATAACACCATCTTCCTGCAGCTGACTTCTAAAATCTATCATCTGCTCATTATATTCAAGAAGGTCAATATTTTCATAAATATCAAAAATATAATTAAGATTTTCTTTATTAACCCTGCCGTTTTGCTTGATTTTATCTACTTCTTTTGCTCCTGCTATAAAATCTTCACTTTCTTTCGGAACTTTAACCCAGTTATCATTATAGAGAACATAGTCTTCACCATTTTCTCTAGCTTCGTTTACCAGCCTTTCAAATTCACTGAGCTCAATTTGTTCTTCTTCAGCTTCATCACTTTCATTTTTAATATTAACTCCAACATCGATATCAAACCAGTCAATCTGATCAGTTTTGGAAGAACTAACAAATGGCTGAGCTCTGTAAACTCTTTCTTTAAGTCCTTTTACTCTTTCACTAAACTTTTCTAAATCTATGTTATCTGGTAGATACTTCATAGGATTTTCAATAAAGTCAGGCACCTGGGATCCGGTTAATTCTCTGTTTGCTGATGTCTGTTTATAACTTTCTTTACTTTCAGGCCCAATAAAAACTCTTTGGTTTTTGCCGCCAGTTTTATTAACTGTATAATTATCATCATTATTTATTGCTTTTTCAGTGTCCTGATTTAACTGATCATCTAAATCATCAAATCTAGGATTAAGTTTTAAATGATCAATAGATTCTAATTCAATATCTATATCTAAATCTTCAGGAAAGTAATATTCTTCGCCTTCTAAATATGGGTTAAATTTAATATCTAATTTTTTTGCTTTAGATTTAACCTTAGCAAAATATTCAAATTGATCTTTTCTTTCTTTTGGAGAATTATCTATTAAATCAAGGACTTCGGTTAGTTTCTTATTTAAAACATAGGCCTGATTATTATTTAGAGGAAAAAATGGGCCAACTCTTTGATGAAACTTACTTATATAACCTTCCTGCTCATCTTTAATTATATATTCTAATTTAAAGTTGCTGCTACCGATAACACCGCTGTTATCAATAGTAATTTCTAAGCTCTCATCAGGTTTAAGTCCGAGCAGTTCATTTAATTTTCTGTTACCTTCTCCTAAACTCTCTTCATCTTCAGCAGAATTTTGATACTGATATATTGTATCAATATGAAGAAAATAACTTCCATCATCTTTTTCTATTAATTCTTCACTGTGCCAAGCTCCTTCAAGAATTTGAAGAGAAAGATAAAAATCTTTATTGATTAAATTTCTTAAATCAAAATATTTGCCATAAATAATTGGAAAGCTTAACTGTTCTACTTGACCATTATCAATTTTATTAATTTCAAACTCAATTCCATTTTCTATAAGAGTCCGCTTTATTTCTATCTCAGGCTCTGATGTGTTTGTTTTGAAGCTATTTTTGAAGAAGTTGAACATAACTATTTCCTCCCTAATCTAAGCTCTTTAAGCATTCTATTGACTTTATGCTGCCAATCATTTCTATGATCAACTTTATAAACATATTTATTTCTATTATTTCTTGCTTCATAAGTATATTTTAGTGATTTATTATTTACAGCATTATATTTGCTTGTATACTGAGCTAAATTTTCTTTGAAGAAATCTTTTTTATAAAAATAAACTGCATTGCCTAAATCACCAAATTCAACTACAACAAAATTATCAAAAGTTAAAAATAACTGCAGATATTTTTTAACATAATCAACTTTTTCCATTATATCAACATGCTTTTCCCAATAAGAAAACCGTTTTTGAGCTTCTTCTTGATCAGTGGTTATGCTGTCAAAAAACTCTTTTAGTTTTTTATAGTTAAACCAAGCTGCAGCCTTTTCTTTGGCTTTATGAGCAATATTATTCCAGGCAGTACTGTAATCTTCTCTTGGATCACCTAAACGATCTTTTATTTTATACATCAGTTCTTCTTGATATTCCTTATCTTTAAAAACAAATAAATAATTTTCAACAACTTCTTTTAAATTATTGATTTCTAATTCTTTGAAAATTTTAATTAAATTATCCTTTTCTTCTCTAATAAAAAACAGCTTAGAACTTTTGCTAAATAAATCTGCTGCTAATCTTTTAGAAATCTTATTTTCAAATATCAAATCTAGCTCTTCTAAAAAATCAAATAAAGTGATTTTATTATTTTCAATCTGCTTTCTCATATTAATTAGGGGTGAAGAGTCTTTAAAAATATTATATAAAACTTTTTCCTGGTCATTTAATTTAGAAAATGAAGCTAATAAATTACCAAGCAATCTGTTTAAATCTTCATTTTTATAATCCTCAGCAAAATTATTCCATAAAATTTTAATTAGAAATTTATTTTTTTTATGTAATATAATCTTATTTATTTTTTTATACAACTCATTAGGAATCTCACTATAGTTAATTGCTAAGGCTATTATTTCTTCAGCTTTTAATGAATCTGCTAGATATATAATTCTATCTAAACTGAATTCTCTTATTTTCTTTAATAACTCCTCTAAGTCTACTTCTTTTGCTTTTTGAGATTTAATTTTATAAATATCTGATTTGGTAGGAAATGTTTTTTTGATTTCATTTTTCACTGCAATTAATTTAGATGGCTGAAAAAAAAAGCTATTAAATTTCATACGATCATTCTCCCAATGTATTTTTAATATCATTTATCATTTCAGTATCTTTAAGTCTAAATTTAAATTCTACCCTGCGAGATCGTTCTCTATTAATTTCTCCATTTTGATTTTTAATTGGCTGACTATATGAACGACCATTAGCAGTTAAATAATCTCTTAATCTGTTTTTATATTCAAAATCAGTAAAACTTCCATCATAAATTTGAGTAACAACTTCAAAGGCTCTATTTTGTGATAATTCTAAATTATACATATAGCTGCCCACATCGTCAGTGTGACCTTCAATAATAATCTGAGCTACATATTCTTTAAAATCAGGACCCAATAATATTCCGACATATTGAGGGATAAAACTTTCTAAAAATTTAATACCCTCATCTGTTATTTCAGTGCTATCTGTATCAAAAAATACTCCTCCCGGCAGGCGAATTGCCCCTGTTTGAGAATCAATTTCTAGGCTTAAATCTGTGTCAGCAAATTTCTGCTGTAGGGCAATAATAATTTCTTCTCTGACCCCTAATAACTTATCTATCTCTTGCGTTTTTGCTTCTATTTCGTTTTTTTGTTTTTCAATTTTTTCTTCTTTTATATCTAATTGTTTTTTTAAATTTTTAGCTTCTTGTTGATCTTTTAGAGCTTTAATCTCAGTATTTTTAACATCCAACATAACAACAGATAATAATAGTATAAACATCAGTAATAATGCTGCTAAAACATCTGCATATGAAATCCAGAAGTTAGTTTTTTCATCCTCACTATCAGTTTTGTTCTTACGAAAAAAATTAAGCACTAATTATCACCCCTAAGCCTGGAGAAAAAGTTAGATTTATCTTCTTTATCTTTTGTTTCACTTTCATCTTCATCAATTTTATTTTTAATATAATATAGTTGATCAATTATTTCTTTTTGTTTTTCTCTTTCTTTTTCTAATTCATCATTAATCGGTGTAATATTTCTTTCTAAAGTATTTTTAACTTCTTTTCTAATATCTTTTTTAAATTTTTTATTATTTCTTTCTAGAACCTGCTCAACCCTTTTATTCTCTTCCTGCATAATATCAGACATATCTTTAAATTTATCACTTAAAAGTGCATCCTGATTATTTAGAACTTCTAAGATTTCTTGTCGATCTATTTTAAATTCATCTAAAAGATTTTTTAATTGTTTAAATGAATTAGGTATTTCTTCTAATGAATTATTAACTTCCCTAATTGTAACTGCTAATCTATCAGAAATTTCACTTAAATTCTTATCAAAACTTGTGAATGTTTTTTCTAAACTATCATGAGTACTATCTGCAAATTGTTCTACAGCCCCATTGAAATTATTATTTAATTTTGTAAAGCTTGACTGTACATTGTCCCAGTATTGTTCTATATTATCTAGCTGTATTTCCATCTCATCAATATGTGAATTTTTCTTCTGATCAAATTTTTCCTGCTGCTCAATCAATATTTCTAATTTATCATTAGTTTTTTCTTCTAAGCCGCTAAGCTTTTCTCCCAGTGTATTTAACTGTATTATATTATTATTTAAATTAGCATTTAAATCATCAAACTGTTTTACATATTGATGAACATTATTTAATAACTTTTCGGTATAATCAAGCATATCATTTTGCTTAACTGCTCCCTGTTCTAAAGTATAAACCAAACTCTCCATTTCTTTTTTACTTTCTTTCTGCCAACGAATCATATCTTCTAAAGTAACTCTTAAGGCTGTAAATTGATCATCAAAACTCTCATTAAATGTTTTCATAAATTTATCAACCATCTTATCTATACTCTCACTCTGTTTATCAATTGATAAATTAGCTAAATTGTCCATAACATTATGCATTTCCTCAATTTGTGGAGCAATATTCTCAGAAACAATTTTTTCTACACCATTAATCATATCTTTTTGATTTTCTTTAGAAGTCTCTACAAAATTATTCAAATTATTATTAATGCTATTCATAGAAGGTTTTAAACTTTGATCTACTGCTTCTTTTACACCATTAACTAATTCAGGAATAAGAGTATCAGTATAGAATTCTTGAGTTGCACGCAGCTGCTTTTCTTGATTTTCTACAATATTATCAATTAAGTTACTTTCAATTCTAACTGGTAGATATTTTCGCAAACTATTATTCAACTTATTAATTTCTTTTTCAATACTGCCATTAATTTTTTTATTCCAATAATTATAAATTATTGAGCTCATTATTGCTGCTAATGATGAACCAAAAGATATGTACATTGAAGTAATTAATGGAGTAATACTTTCTTGAATATTATTAAGATCTAAAGAATGTAATCCAACAACTAGCCCAACGAAAGTACCAAAGATTCCTATTGCAATTAATATACCTGGAATATTATCAGATATTTTTTTATTAAGATAATTAGAAAAAATACTTTCTTTATTGATATAATATTCTGGATCAATGACATTAGAATTATTATTATTTTTAATCATAATAATATAATCCTCTAATAAATCATTTATAATGTACTTTTTTTCTTTAATTATCGATTCTATTTTTAATATATTTTTTAAAGAATTATTATTTAAATTTTTATTTAATTCATTTCTGATATTCATTAATTCATTTTCTATATTTTTAGCAGGTGATAGATTTTTAACCCATTGAGAAATTGTAAAATAAAATATTAGGATAACGAATAAAATTACTATTATTTCATTTGGTTTCAAATTAAATATTAGATCATGTGCACTAGTACTCAGTTCATTAAAATTAATAAAAACCACCTCATTCTAAATTTTCTGTCGATTCAAGTCGCATTTTGTCATAAATATTTCTAATAATAACTTTTATTTCCTAATATTAAATATTCGTTAAATATTGGCGATATCCTGCTTTTGAGGTGTTATTATTAAACTTAACACAGCCGTGTGACAACACTATGTCGCGAACGGGTGTATAAAAGCAAAAAACCCTCCTCATTATGAGAAGGGCTAATATATTTTGATGTTTTAATCTAAAAATTCCAATTCAAGCCCAGACTTATATCGGTATATTCTTGTTCTGCTTCATAATATATATTTTTTAGTATTCTTCCATCAGGTAAATATTGATCCTGGCTACCTTCCATTTCAGTTTTATTATAATTAATATTTAAAAATAGATTTGTAACATCACTTAAAATATATTTTGCTTTTCCATTTAACATAATAGAATTTCCTTCACCTTTACCTTTGACAGTTAAATCTCGATGTAAGTGGTTATCTTCATCTTCAATTTCAGCCCAATTAGAATAACTTGCACTAAACATAAATTCAATATTTTTATTATCTGTTTTTAATCCAAAGCCCAAATAAGGTATATCATATGTTGCCTCATATGTTATATTATCTCCTGAAAAATAATCTGTTGTTCCAGCTTGGCCATAAGCATTTGTCAAATATGTTTGAGTTACATCATAAGATAATAAATCATAGTTATCCTGTTTATAACCGACATGTAAAGAATATTTTATGTTTTCAGCAACATTTTGCCAGTCATTTCTTACCTTAAAATTCCATCTTGTAATATCTTTTACCTCTGTCGGTGAAGTACCTATAACATCTTTATTATTCATACCAGTAGTACTAAACCAGTCTGAATCTTTAAAAGTTCCAGCGTCATCACTTAAATTCTTTTCAAGTTTAATGGACATTCCACCAATATTTAGGTATGGTATTTTAAAATTATTTGAATAACTCAAATTCAACATTTCAACATCAAGAGGAAATTCTAATAAACTTTTAAATCCATATTTTAAAGTGTCTGTATCTACATCTCCAATTTTGAATTCAGTATATCCATCTCCAGCACCAATACTAATGTCAAATTGATGTTCTATTTTTTCAGCTAAAACGTTCGAAGTGAAAGTAAAAAATAAGAAAGCCACCAAAATTAATGAAATAAGTAATTTCTTTTTCATGATTTATCTCTTCTTTTTTTATTTTAAACGATTTTTAATTACTAACTTTAAAAATTAATCATATTCTAAATATAATCAGCTAGAATAAGAATTATCTTTTATTGAAAGTACAACTCTCTCATAATCAAGTTCCTGATTTTTTTTAAGTTCATCTTTTATTTTTTTTTCTAAAAGCTCTTTTGCTGCAGCTGTTACCTCATTAATTTGATCACTGGCAATTGTACCTCGATAAAGATCTGATATTTCTTTTAAATTAACTTCTACAGGATAGGCAGAATCTAGTGCTTCGTTAACAGCCAGCACAAAATCCTGATCTATTGTCTTCAGTATTTTTTCCTGCTGATATACTTCCAAATTATTGAGTTCTTTCAATTTGCTTTCTGGCTGTTTATTTAAATAAATATTGATCTGCTCAATAAATCTGTCACCCTTTAATTTTTTAAGATACTCTTTAATTCCATTCATCAGCTGATTTTTAATCTTTTCTAAACTAATTTCATTAAAACTACTGCCGAGAACAAATCCACAGCTGTGAACAGCTTTTCGCTCAATATTTTCTTGATTTAGCATAACACAGGGAGCATGATAATTTTCCTTAATATTTTTCATCTTTTGATCAATTGTTGTAATAATCTCAATCTTTTTTATTTCTTCTAGTTCAGAAAGAGTCTTATATTCTGGTAGATTATATATCTGATTAATAAACTTTTGATAAGCTCTGTGATATTTGTTATGTGCTTTTATATATTTATCCTGATAATCTTTTTTTACTTTTTGACTGCTTTTTAAAAGTTCCTTAATCTGATCTACTTTTAAAATAATATCAGCCAGTTTATTATATCTTTCTTTAATCTTTTCGATCTCTTCTAATCTATAATTTTCTGTTTTAATACTGTTAAAATAAGTATAATAATTTAAAAGCTCAGAATCGAGACGCTGGTCATTCATTTTAATCATTTTTTCAATCTGATAGTATTTTTCTTTAAAAAACTGAAGATCAGTGTATTTGGTCAGAAGAATTTCTCTAAACCGCTGCAGTCCATAGTCTGATTCTCTGCCTTTAATCTTTTCAATTTGCTGGATAAATTCCAAAAATTTATTAAATAAGCTAAATTTAGCCGCGAACTCTTCGTACTGTCCAGTGTCTGCACCTAAATTAGCCAGATTATTCTTTGTTCTTTTGATCTCCAGTTTTAAATTAAAAAGATAATTGTTGAGTATTGACCAATTTTTATCCTGACTAGCAATGGCTTTTTCTTCTCTAAAATCTAAATCAAAGATTTTAAATATTTTTTTTAGATCATCCCAGATAGTGCTGTTGACCAATTTACCTTTACTAACTGACTTTATTTTTTTAGTTAGATTAGATCCACTGTTGAAATAATTGATGGTAAACTTTTCGGAGTTTATTACATCATTATTTTTATCTCGGGCCCTAATACTGCCGTAAGAGATTAAGGAAGCTAGTATAACCTCATAGCTGTATTCCTGAAGTCCCCAGGGCGCTTTTCTAAACTTCTGATAAATTTCTTTAGTGCTGTGCCATTCACCATCATTTAAAATTTTAGTTATTTCATTACAAATTTTGTTTTCAACAGTTAAATTATAATAATTACCCTTGTCTTCAACAATGTTTAACGCTTCTGCAATATTTTCTATTCCACTGAGATCAGAATTGCTTTTGTGAGGGATAATAAATTTTCTAATTAAGTTGTTACTCTGCAGTCTATCAAAACTAGATGTATAGTAAGGATGTTTGGGGTAGAGCTCATCTAGAATATGCATTAAAAAGTGTTCGACTATTCTTTTTACATCTTTAAAATGGTTGATATTATCAACATCCGTATAATAATTGACTATTTTACCGTCAAGATAAGCTTTTATTACAGTGTCTTTAATCTTATTTTTTAAATTGCTGCTTTCAGTTTTTAATTGAGTTAGTTTTTGTTGTTCTTCCTCATTTTGAGGATTAGAGTATTTGCTGATTAAATTATTTGACGCTCTGTATTTTTTTAAAGTTTTAATGTTTTCTGGATCTAAATTTTCTGGAATCCAAAAGATTGTTCTTTTATCTTTTTGAGCCAGCTTTTCTGCTCTTTTAATTTTATCAGTATAATTATCATAAAGTGGTGTATCCAATATCAAACTGAATTCTATTCCTCTTTCTGCAGGATCAAAACTTTTAAGTTTTAAATCATCTTTAATTTTTTTATAATAATTGATTCCTTTTCTTGCTGTATTTCTCCACAAAAATTCTTCGTCCATCTGGTTCTGATTTTGATGAACTTTAAAATCATGAAACTTTTTTCGATTTTCATTGATAAAAGTTGGAATATCAGGCATAATATCATTTTCATTAACTATTTTAAGCTCTTCCAACAATTCTGCTTCCACACTAATTCCACTGGTACCAGGATTGATCTGCCAGTGAAACTTATCAGATTCATCTTCAATGCTGATCATTTTTAGGCCTTTACCTATAACATCCTGATATATACTTTTTAAAATATCTTCAATCTCTAAATTAATCATGGAAAGACCCATACCCATTCCTAGATCAGCCATTAGAAATTCTCCAAGCTTTTTAGCACTTAAAGCTTCTTTGTCGCGAATTCCATAAATAATTAAAGCTTTGATAACTCGATCAGCAAGCTCACTGTCTTCACTAAATCCGGGTTTTATTATAGCTTCACGATAAACATTTTTATAAAGGTCATAATATTCCTTGAAATTATTATAAATTACATCATTTTCAAAAATATCATAGAGATCATCAATGGTAATTAGTTTTTTTGCTTTTGTGTTTAAGCGGTTACTTACAATCTCCCAACTTTCTCTAACTGCTGCCCGCTGCCGAGATCCATAGGTAGAAAGCTGAACTAAAGAGTTTACAAATTCATGGTGGAAAGGATACAATTTTACAAATTTATCCTCACTAATGCTCTTTTCTAAATTAAATTTATTATTTTTGAGGTCTTTATAGATAGACCTAATGCTTTTTTTCTGATTTTTATTTTTTATAATTATTCGCTGATCGATAATTTCTTCTATATCAGCTTCACTTAAATTAATTGGTCTAAAACGATCAAAGACTTTTTCTTCTTCATCTCCAATGTAGAGGTCCTCATCAATTATTTCTGCCGGGTTTTTCTGAACTGCAGCTAAGAGCCAGATCGGTAGTTCCTTAATTCGCTGACCCAGAGCCTGCAGAGTCTCAAGACTTTCTGATTCCTGATTTTTAGATTTCTTTTTCTGCAGAAATTCGGATAATTCATCAACAAAGATTACCAGACCATCAAAATTTTCATTTATAGCTTTACTTATCTGCTCTAGGCCTTCATTAATATTTGGATATATAATTTCTCGATACTCTTTCTGGCTGAAAGAATCCTGTTCTTTACGATAGGCAATTATTATTTCTGCCAATCTGGAAGTGTCATTTGATTCTAAGGCTTTTTTCCAGTCTTCAACATAAATATCAAGCTTGTTTTCTAAAATATCATAAAACCAGTCTTTTTTAAGACCGTCAATTTCTTTTTCTAAAAACTGCTTAACAATCTTTTCATCTTTTTTGATAGTAATATTTATTCTTTCATTTTTAAATTCTTTTTCTATTTCATCAAATAATTTTACTTTCAAATTATTAACCTCACTTAAGGTGAAATTAACTGTTAAATAGTTTTTATCTGCATAATAATCTTGATACTCATCTTTTATATCTTCAGGCAGATTACCCCAGTATTTGCTGTCTTTAAGCAGAACTGTAATATAGGACATAAAATGAGATTTACCACTACCATAAGCTCCCTGAACCCAGAAACCCTGACCCTTATCTAAACTTAAGCTATGTATGACATTTTTCATTTCTTTTTTTATTTTTGAAGTAATTACGTAATCATTAATTACCTGCTGACGACTGTTAACTACTGCTTCATCCATGGTTATAACTTCCTGTGGTTTATCGCTTAACTGAAAAAGATCATTGTAGACTTTCATAGTTTATTCCTCCTCATTTGCTATATAATCTGCAAGTCCTGTTATATTCTTATGTTTTAGCACATACTGATTTAAACCACCCCGAGGCTCATATGATAAATAGCCATTTTTCCAGGCTGACTGTAAAAATGAATCAATAAAGTTCGGATTAATCAATAAAAACTTAGGAAATTCTGCTTTTTCTGTAAGATGATCTAAAGATGGGTTTAAGATATTAAAATTATTGTACTTAGAATTTTCTTTACTGTATTCATTATAAAGAGCATAAACTACAGTCTTTAATTCTGACTGATAAAATCTGAGCCTGATCTTCTGACCATCTGCTTCTGCCAATGAAAAATCTATTAAGGCTTTAGCAGAAGAGCGAGCTGTTTTATTAATGGTTGCCCGACTGTAATCTAAAACAGGATCTAAAAAACTAACAATTTCTTCTCGGTTGAGACTTGTTTCACCATTATTCTGAATTAACTTCGGGTAAATTAAATCCATTATAATCTTTCTAAATGTTGGTTCTGTATAAATATAATTTAAATACAACAGCTCTTTTTTTAAAAGAATATTGTTGTTAAATAGTTTAATTGTTGGTGAGTAAAGCAGATTACTATTTTCTGAAAAATCAAGATACCTCTTTTTAATCTGACTCCAACAGGTACTGCGGCTGTGTTTAGAGTTTTGATTTAAATCAACATTTTTCATTAATTTATGATAATCTTGATAATTTTCGTCCTTTATTCTCTCTAATACTCTTAAACCCTCATTAAGGTAAGTACTTTTAGTAATTGAGTTTAATTTCTCCAAATTAATTATCCCCTTTCTAAAACTCTATTTATTGTTTTTTCAAGTCTATTTTTTTCCTTTTCTGGTTTATCTACTTTTTCTAAAAGTTCAAGCACATTTTTACCCAACTCCAAATAATTTTTATTACCTTCTTGGTAAAAATTATCAAATAGTTTAAGATATGCTCTAAATTCAGCTTCTGGATTCCAATATCTCAAACCATAATAATCTTTTATAATCTTAAAAAAGCGATTGTGATCTTTTTTTATCTGCTCAATAAAAATCTTTTTTGGAGTCATAATTTTTTCTTCTTCCAGTAGTTTAAGAATTTCTGAAACTGAATAAGCTTTTTCTTTTCTAAAATAAAGAAAGTCTTGATAATTTTTTGCCGAATCATAGCTTATTTCTTGGTCAAGCAGAAATTCATACAATTCATCAAAATGAAAAGCTTCTTTTTTGATATCCAGTAAGATTTCTATATAGGAGCGAAAAAACACACTTAAATTAGTGATTCTTTCAGTTTCTTCTCTATATTCTGATATTTCATCAGTTAAATAAAATTTAAAAGTATCATTTTCTCGATGTTCTACTATTGTAATTTTTTCATGATTTCTTAACAACTCTAAAAATGTTGATTCAGCTGTATCATACGGATGAGGAGATAGATAATTTAATAAATCTCTAAAATCTTTGAATTCTAAAATTTTTTCATAAACATATTCTAAGCTCCTATTTTCTTCCATCAGTGACTCAACATGATAAGTGATTAGTTCCACCTTATGCTGGCCGCAGTAGTCTACAGATTCTTTTAAATTAAAAGTTGATCTGAATTCAGTTGAACCCAGCCATTCCAATACATATTTTTTTAATAACTTTTTTAAAACTCTTTTTGTATACTTTTCGGAATATGCTGTATCTACATACATTTTTATCACCCTTAATCTTTTATGAATTGGTTAATTAATCTAAATTTTCTGTCGATTTCAGTCGAAAAAAGTCGCTAATATTTACTTCAAATACTTTTATTTCCTAATATTAAATATTCGTTAAATATTGGCGATATCCTGCTTTTGAGGTGCTTTTCTTTAGTCTATCACCAGTAACTGACACCATTATGTCGCGAACGGATGTATAAAGCAAAAACCCTCCTCAAAATGAGAAGGGTTAATATAAATAAATTCTTTTTTTATTGTTTCAAATAAGATTCTAACTCCTGAATATTTTTAATCCTAGAAATTCTTTCACTTAATTCTTCTATTTTTTTTATATCAACTTTATCTATTAAGTGAATTATTTCTTCATTTGTTTGGGGAAAATTTCCACGAATTAATTTCTTGAATAATTCTCGTTCACCTTTTTCTAATCCCTTTTCTTCTCCAATTCTTAAACCTTCCAGTCTTAACTTATCAGCTGCTGATACCACAATATCCCCCTCCTTTTTCATACCTTTTAATTTTAATTTTTCTCCCAATAGATAATAATCAAATTTCTCTCTACTATCAGCAATATAATTTATACCTAATTGAAAAATATCCCTATCAACACCAATTGAGCCAGTAAAAATATGACCGGCAAAAAAGAAATTATTTCCTGATAAACAACTGTAATATCTTTTATCTTTGAAATCTTAAAGAATTTTAAAGTCAACCGTACTCTTCTATCTCCTAATAATTTTAAATTAGAATCATTAGAAAAATCATAAAATACTGTTTCAAAATCTGGGAGATATTTATTTAGATCATAATTCTCAATCATATTTTGATCAAAATATTCTGAAAAACTTTTTATAACTAGACCACCGTTTTCTCCGTGGTAAAATAAGATTGGAATAATAAAAGATAAATTTTTTATTCCCTTTGTTCGTTTTTCCCGCATCCATATTCTAGCCAAATAATTAAAAATCTGCATTACTGACCATTTGTCATTATAACTTTTGTGTTCAAAAAGTAGATAAACTCCGTATTTTTTATTCTCTATTTTTGATTTAAACAATAAATCAGAATAATAACTGCTTTTTCCAACATAAGAAATTGGTCTGTGATCAAGTTCACTGAAATCAACAAATTCTCTCAAATTTTGCGGCAGATAACTCTGCAGAAAATTTCTTGTAATATCTAATCTGCCAAAAGTTTGCTTAAAAAAAATCACCATGAGGTGTATTTGATTTTTCAGGCACGGCAATTTTCCCTTCTAAATATATTTTACCATAACTTAAAGCTTAAGTTCAATGATAACATAAATATTATACCATTAATTGTAAATTATAGCAAATATATTCTCTTATTCATCTTTTCTTTTTTGGTTGCATTTCTCATATTTCTTAAATAGATAGCTGCTCCACCGATTTCAGCTGTAATCTGTCCATCAACAATATTGTTAATCTTAATGTCAATCTTTTCTATTAAATTATCAAGTTCTTCAGCCTTTAAATTATAAAGCTCATCTTTAATACTTTTCATATCATGTTTTAATGCCTCAACAGGGATCTTAACTAAAAATTTCTTTCCATTTAATAATTTAACCAATGTCATTTCAAACTCTATTAATTTTAATTCCAATTCAAATAGCTCCAGTTTCTTATATTCCTTTTCCAATTTATCAATATCATTCCTGAGTTTTAAAAGCATTTAATCATCTCCCAATATTATTTTTTTAATATTAGAGAGCTGGACCCGGCTGAAAGTTATGCTAGATGCTTAGCCTTAATTGCTTCAATTTCTTCCTGCAGCATTTGATCAATTTTTGTGCTGTGATTTTCTCTTTTCTGTTCAACCAATTTTTCAAGATTTTGGTGCCACTCTTTTTCTGCATGAGGACATTTAAAACGATCAAATCTTGTTTTCTTTTTGGCCATGGCTGAGCCAAAATCTTTATAGTCCAAAACATTTCTTTTTACCTCACATTTGCTATCACAAACATTACAGGACATTTCTTTTGTTGTACCAGGTTTCTTATTAAAAATTGTTAGACCAGTAGTATACGTATAAGCCATTATATTCCTCCTAACTTTAGTTTTAAAATAATAAAAGCCCTTCTCAATAAGAGAAGAGCCCATAGATATTCATCAGCTTCTTTCTTATCTTTCAGCACAACTGCTGCGGAAATTAGCACCTTCCCTGACGGGGGTTGCTGGGTTTCAACGGGTCCGATCCCTCCACCACTCTTAATAAGAGTAGAATTATTAAATTGTGATCATATAGTAACATGGAAAATGATAAATATCAAAATATTTTTAACCAGCTTTATTATCAATCATTTTATTAGATTTAATTTTTATTATACTTTCTTGATTAGGATTTAAATTGATATTAGCATCTAAAGCTTTAGCTAATTTAAGTAATGTACTTAATTTAGGGAGCACTTCTTCTGACTCCAGCCTGGCAATCGCTGACTGCTTTAATCCTGATTTTTCAGCCAAATCTGTTTGAGTCATGTTTTCATCAAGTCTTAATCTTATTAAATCAGCTGAAATTTTAGCTATTAAAATATGACGTTCATACTCTTCTTCTGACATAGATGACTTTACTATTTGATCAAATTCATCCCAGTTTTTCATTATATTAACCCCCTAATCGACTTTCACACTCTTAAATTAATTATAACATCGATGTTATAATTAATAAAGAATAACCATATTGGAATCATTATATATTTAATTAGAAAGTATAGCTAATTTTATTATCACCCATCATAATAAACCAGCTGCTTCTTCAGCCTCCTGATTCCACCTCTCGGATTATCAACATCTCCCTCATAGCGGGGAATAAGATGCTGATGCAGATGCATTACAGTCTGACCGCCGGAATAGTTAACATTAAAACCAATATTATAGCCGTCCGGATTATATTCTGCCTCTAAGATTTTTTTACACTCTTTTGTCAGTTCAAAGATGGCTATTATTTCTGCTTGAGTGGCTTTAAAATAACTGGCAAAATGCCGCTTTGGTATCACCAGCATGTGGCCTTCATTAACTGGAAATTTATCGTAAATAACAAAGGCCAGCTCATTTTCAATAATATAATCTTCTTTTGGATAATCACAAAATACACAGCTCATTATATTTGACCTTCTTTCTATTAATCTAAGCTTTTACATTCTTCTGTATAAACTTTAGTAGACTTTTTTAATAATAAATCTTATATCAAAAACCTAGTTACCCAGATAAAAGCCATTACTGATATTCTTTTTCTAACTGTTCAATTATTCATCCTCATTAACATACTGCTCTGAATTTACAATCTTATCAATCCTATTTTCAAAAGCCTTAAGCTTTAGCGGCCATTGATTGCAGCCATAGTCATTCTTTATTTTTCTTTCTCTTCCGTCATCCATTTTAATTTCCGTAATACAGCTCGGCGAATCACTTGACATCATCGTAACCATCTGCTCTTTTATATTAAAATAATCATATTTATATATAACTTCATTTAGTTTTTCAATTGATTCAGCACTTAACTGCCAGCTTTTAAATCCCTCAATTCGAACAAATAATTCCCCAAAATAATTGACTTTGCCATCAGCAAAAATATCTAATTTATATATTGGACAGTGACCATAACAAGCTGTTCTTTCTAAAGAAATTTTTTTGAACATTTTGCCATCCCCTTATTAAAATTATTTTTTAAAAACAAATTTATTATTTTTTTATTTAAAAATGATTCAATGTTGTATATTAATTTCAGAAGCAGTATAATTATATATAGAGATTGAAGACAAAGGGGGAAAATAAAAATGAAAATTATAGTAGATTTATTTTCAACAATACTAATTATCCTAACTTTAATTTTAAGCTTTAAGTCAGATGCACAGGCTCATGTACCTTTGGATACTTCTGGTGCTGCATCTAAAAAAGAGCCCATATTTGTTGAAGATCATCAAATTTCCTGGGCTGCCTACAATCAATTAGAGCAGGCTGGAGATGTAGATTATTATAGCTTTAAGGCCGAGCAGGGTGAAGATATTTATTTCAGCATGGTTATTCCGGTAATAGATAGATATCAGGATTTCAAACCAGATCTTGCTTTGATTGGTCCCGCTTTAGAAAACGACTATGCTGACTATGATCCTGATTATATCAATTCCATCTTAAAACTTGAAGCAGACGAGAACATAATTATTGTTAGAGATGATAATGATAACCCCGATACCTTTTTTGAACCATTCACCAGGACATCTTACTGGAAAAGACAGGAATTTTCAACTGCAGCTCCAGCAACAGGCACTTATTATCTGGCAGTATTTTCAGGAGAAGAAGCTCAGGGTAAATATACTCTTGCAATTGGCCGCAAAGAAATCTGGGCTTTAAAAGACATTATTAAACTGCCAAAAATCGTATGGGATACCAGAATTTTTGTAGAAAAAAAGAATTCAACTTATTTAGTTTCAGCTTTGATTATAGCACTTAGCTCATTTATTTTATATAAATTCATGTTTTAAGAATAATCAGTACTTTTATTCTCCTAGTCAGTTTTTTTAATTATAAAAATAAGATTAAATATTTAACTTATTATAGATTTCCGGTATTTCCCAGTCAGTAATAATTCCCTGCAGCACTTCATCTTGATGTCCGTTTTCAGTTATCAAAAAAGCATCAATTTTATTTCCTGCTTTTATTATTGACTCATGCTTATCAATTAAGATATCCAATTTGCTGTCTTTTGAAATGAATTCGCAGACTTCATCTGCTTCTGCATATTTTAAAACTTCTTTGATCTGAGCATCTTCAACAATCAGCTTACCGCCCTGATCTGACTTTAAATCTCCCATCCATCTAATAATTGTATTTGTGGTCAGTAATTCAATGTACTTCCCATTTTGATCTACTACTGGAATTTGATCATAGTCATGTTTTTTCATATCCTTGATCGTTTTAATTATTGAAGTATCTTCTTTAATTACCATCAAATTATCATCAATAAAATCACTGATCTTAGGAGAATCTATCACTTTATCTAAAATTTCTTCTAACAAATTGTATAGGGAGCTGCTGGGTAAAAAATAATATTCATTGTTGTGGGCAATCGAGTTTCTAACTTCCCTGACAGTGTCAAGTTCTTCTCTGTACTTTTTAATTATATAATCATTATTTCGGCCTTCATGCAGCAGGCTGTAAAAAGAAGTGTCCCAGTCATTGACCTCTTTTAGATGTTCATAAAGTTCATTAAACATTTCAATAAATTTATCTTTTTTATTTTCCATTATTAGCACCTCTCATTTTGGTAGACTATTTAATTAAATTATATCATTAAAAGCTTAAAAAGAAACTAATTTTAAGCTTAAGAAGCAAAAAAATCCTGCTTCAATTAAGGAAACAGGATTTAAGATACAAATATTATACTTTTTGATTTCTAGCTGTCAATTTTTTTAACAGCCTCTTCAGCTGCTTTAACTAAAAGATTGTGAGCAGGATAAAAAGATTGATAAGGTTGAGAAGAATAATTGAAATCTAAAAGTTGATCAACATCTAGACCATACTGAACTGCCATGGTAATTTTATCAACTTTATCGGTAACCGGCTCACCACTAATAATCTGGCCGCCCAGTACTTTTCGATCAGCTTTATTTACAATTAATTTTAGTTTAACATCTTTAGCGAAAGGCATAATCGGAAAAGCAGTTTTAAATTTTGCTTGAGCAGTAATTATATCATATTTTTCTGCAGCAAGTTTTTCAGTCAGTCCTGTTCCTCCAACATAAAGACCCCCAACTTTAGTAGCGGCACCATTATAAAAGCCCTGATATTTTCTCTTTTTACCAAGTAAATTTGCTGCCAGCACTCTCCCCATTGCTACAGCATTAGTTGCCAGTTTACCGGAAATAACTTCATCTGTAATTCCACTTTCAAACTGTACACAGTCTCCTACAGCATAAACATCTTCAATATTTGTTTCCATTTTTTCGTTAACTAAAATTCCATCAGCAGCAATTTCTAAACTGCTGTCTTTGAGAAAATCAACATTAGCCTTCATTCCCACAGCAAAAATAACAAGCTCACTTTCAATTTCATCTTGATTATCTAAAACAATTGATTCCAGAGAGGAATCACCTTTTAACTCAACTACCCTTTTGTCTAAATTTAAATTAATACCAAGCTCTTTTAATTCTGCCTCAGCTTCTTCTGCAATATCTTTATCCAGCATATTGGGCAGCACAGTTGGCATCATATCAATTAAATTGGTATTTATCCCTTTTTCGTTTAATGCCTGGGCCAGTTCAATTCCAATAGCACCAGCTCCCACCACCGAAACATTTTCAACTCCACTGTTTACAATACTTAATATCTTTTTTAGATCTTTTTCGCTCTTAAAAGTCATAACCCCATCCAGCTCTACTCCCTTGATTGGAGGTAGAATTGGATCAGCTCCAGTGGCAATAATTAAATCATTGTAGCCGTAGTTATCATCTTTTTCAGTTTTAACAATCTTATTTTCAAAATCAATTTCCACTGCTAGATCCCTAATTAAATCCGCACCTGTCTCAGTTACAATCGAATCAGTTTTTAAAGTTTTTTCATAAGGCAGTAGATCTTCTATCACATAAGGCATTGCACAATAAATCATCGAATGATCTTCAGGCCTCATTATTCCTATATTTCTTTTATTTTTTATATTTTTAGTTAATGTAATTCCAGCAGGTCCTCCACCAATAATCAAAATGTCGTACTTATTCAAAAAAATCCCTCCAAAAGATTAATATTTATTATTTACAATATAAATTATAATATATTAATGAACATATGTCAATAAATACAGCTATATCATTATCATCAATTTTAATTTACGTAATCCAACTCGGTTAATCACTTGTCATCATATTAACCAGCTGCTCTTTTATATTAAAATAATCATATTTATATAGTTTAGTTTAACTCTTCAATAGATTCAGAACTTAACTGACATTGTTAAATCTTTCCACTCACACAAATAATGTTCCTTAAAAATAAAAAAACCGCCCACAAGTGGCGGTAGTTAAATAACTAAAATAATATTAACTATAAAACTTTAATTAATTTAAGCATCTAACTCTTCTTCAAACTCATCTCCACCAATAATAACTATTCCAACCATGATAGCAACTGCAACACCTACACCAGCAATATTACCAGTACCTAAAGGTCCAGCCAATACTTAAGAAACTACCTGGAATGGTGTTAAAGTACCTTCTCTTTTTATATCTTTTTCAAATATTTTACTAAATGCCATCCATTTTTTTCTAATATTTTTGTTTTATGTAATTAAATAAACCATAAGTAAATTTACTTGTTTAGATAGTTAAGAGCAGATTTTATATGCATTTCTACACCTGTTTTTAGTACATCTTCATCAATATTAAATTTTGGATGATGATGTGGATAATCAGTATTTTTATTCTCATTTGCAATTCCAACAAAATAAAAAGCAATAGGAATATCTTTTCCATATTCGGCAAAATCTTCACCTAACATAACTTGCACATCAGATACTATATTTTCTTTGCCAACAATTTCTGAAGCAGATTTTTTAACTAAATCCACTAATTTTTCATCATTTTTTAATAATGAATTTCCTAAGCTAATATCAAGCTTATACTCACACCGATTAGCTTTAGCAATATTAGAAGTAATTCGTTCGAATTTTTCTTTTACAAGATCAAATTTTTCATGAAGACATCTAATTGAACCTTCCATTTCAACTTCTTGAGGAATAATTGTTGGAGAAGATCCGGCTATGAATTTGCAAAAAGAGATTACTGTAGGATCTACTGCATTAATTTCTCTTGCCTGCATAGTATAGGAACTCTGCATTATAGTATTTGCACATACTACAGGATCGATAGAATCATGTGGTGCACCAGCATGTCCCCCTTTGCCTATTAATTTTAAATTAAAATAGTGACTAGAAGCCATAATTGGACCTTCAACTACACCAATTTCTCCTGAATTAATTAATGACCAGAGATGAATACCAAAAACTGCATCCACTTTAGGAGACTCTAATACTCCTTCTTCAATCATCAAATAAGCTCCAGCATGTTCTTCATTTGGCTGAAAAGCAAATTTTATATTACCTTTAATTTCATCTTTCATTTCAGATAAGATTTTTGCTGCTATTAATAGCATAGAAATATGACCATCATGGCCACAATTATGAGAAATCCCATCATTTTGTGATTTAAAAGGTAAATCATTTTCTTCTTGAACTGGAATAGCATCTATATCAGATCGCAACATAACTGTTTTACCAGGTTTATTACCCTTTAAAATAGCAACGACACCTGTTTTAGCTATTCTTTCGACTTCTAAATCTAAATCTTTTAAATAATTATAAATTATATCTGATGTTCTTTCTTCCTTAAAACCAAGCTCAGGATGAGCATGAAAATCTCTTCTCATAGATATCATTTCATCTTCTAACTCTAATATTTTTTTTCTAAGATCCAAATCAACACTCCTCAAATAATATAATTTAATTATAGTTCAATTTTTTTATGGTAGGCTAAATTACCGGTGGGATGGAATTCGTAAAATTTATCTTTTATAATTTCAAATAATTTCTTATCTTTGGACCGCATTTTCTGCAATCTTAACTATTAATTCAGCAGCTCTTTTCATATTCTCGACTGGTATAAATTCGAATCTGCCGTGAAAGTTATAGCCTCCTGCAAATATATTTGGAGTTGGCAGTCCCATGTAGGAGAGTTTGGCTCCATCTGTTCCACCTCTGATCGGTTTGATATCTGCTTTTATTCCTAAATCCTCCATTGACTTTTCTGCCAGCTTAATGATCTCAAAATGAGGCTCTATTTTTTCTTTCATGTTATAATAGCTATCTTCTATTTTCACTTCTATTCTCTCACCATATTTATTATTTAAAAAATCTACCACCTGCTGCATTAAGGCCTTCTTCTCTGTGAACTCTTCTTTGGAAAAATTTCTAATTATATAACTCATCTCAGTATAATCTACACTGCCTTCAATATCAATTAAGTGATAAAAGCCTTCATAATCTGCTGTATGTTCCGGAACTTCTGCAGCCGGCAGCATTGAATCTAATTCCATTGCGATTTTAATTGAATTGACCATCATATTTTTTGCTGTACCTGGATGAACATTTTTTCCCTGTATTTTTAGATCAACACTGGCCGCATTGAAATTTTCATACTGCAGTTCACCAAGTGGACCTCCATCCAGAGTATAAGCAAAATCAGCCCCAAAAGCTTCTATATCAAAATGATCTGCACCTCTGCCAATTTCTTCATCTGGAGTAAAGCCAACTTTAATGGTTCCATGCTTGATCTCTGGATTTGAAATTAAATAATCGAGAGCCGTCATGATTTCTGCAATCCCTGCCTTATCATCAGCACCCAAAAGTGTAGTTCCATCGGTGGTAATCAGTTTTTTTCCTTTTAATTTTTCTAAGGCTGGAAACTCATCTGGTGTCAGACTGTACTGATCATTTAATTTGATTTCCCCACCCTGATAATCTACTATTTGAGGACTTAAAACCTGGCCAGCTAAATCTGGACTGGTATCGAGGTGAGCTATCAAGCCTATAGTTGGAACCTCTTCAGCTGTATTAGCTGGCAGTTCTCCGTAAAGATATCCGTTTTCATCCTGGATTACATTTTTAAGTCCTAATTCATTTAATTCCTCCAGCAGAAGTTTTCCAAGTTCCAGCTGGCCTTTAGTGCTGGGAACTGTTTCTGAATCTGGATCAGATTTTGTATCTACTGCAATATATCTTTTAAATCGTTCTATTATTTTATCCATCTATTATATCTCCTTTTATCTTAGTTGTTTTTTAATCATTAACTCCTTTATTATTTTAAGTTCTATTATTAATATTATCTATTAAAAGTAAAGTTGCTTTTAGTTCAGAAAATAATTATACATGTTAAAAAGCACAATCAAAAAAATTATAGTTTTAATTGCCCGATGAATATTTCTGGTAAAACTTCTATTTGTCTTAAGATTTAATCTCTGAAATAAATGGTAGAAGAAATCATCCTCAGCCTCACTGTAATTATATTTTTGCTGAAGCAGAGTCAAATAGCACTCTCCAAAATATAATTCATGGCTTTTATGCAGGATTATCAATAAAAAACCTAAATAAAATGGAGCTAGATAAGCAAAAACAAAAGAAAATATTATAAAAATTATATGGGCTATTATTAAGATATTATCACTAATTGGCCCACTCTTATATTTATTATTTTCAGCTTTTTCTTCATTTTTTTCATCAACCATATAATCATCCCTTATCTTTGGGCAAATTTCTGCTCATACATCTTTTTATCAGCTTTATGATAACACTCAATAATATTTTGATAGCTGTTTTGTTGATTATTAAAGTCTATTGTTTCATAACCAAGGGCAATACTTAATGGTTCAGGCAGATCTGCCACAATATTTTTCTTTTCAATATTTTCTAAAATTCTTTGATTTACAGCCTCGGCTGCATCAGAATCAGTTTCAGGCAGAATTACTGCAAATTCATCTCCACCAACTCTTGCAACCAGATCTTCAGTCCTCAGGCTTTCTTTTATCGCTTCTGCTGTTAATTTTAGATATCTATCACCCATAATATGACCATAGTTATCATTAATATTTTTTAATTTATTTAAATCACCTATAATAATACTAATTGGATACTGGCGCGAATCATCAAGCCGCTTGATTTCTTCATTAAAATATCTTCGATTATAAAGATCTGTTAGTTCATCGTGATTTGATAAATATTCGTTTTCTTTTTTGGCTCTTTTTTCTTTATCTATATCAATATGGACTCCTACCATTCTGACTGGATTTCCATTTTCATTTACCTCTGTTACCTTGCCAATAACTCGGATCCATTTCCAGCTGCCAGCTTTAGTTTTAAGGCGATGTTCATTAAAATATTTTTCATTTTTAGCATCCAGATGCTCTTTAATGTCTTTTAAAACGCGAGCTTTATCCTCAGGATGAACTAAATTAAACCAGGTATGAACAGTATTATTTAATTCAGAATCCTGATAGCCAATCATCTCGGTCCAGTTTTCATTAAAATGGATGTATTTGTTTTCTACATTCCAATCCCAGATCCCAATATTAGCACCAGCAACAGCCAGCTCCAATCTTTCTTTTACTTCTTTTAATTCTTTTGCTTTTTCTTTGTTTTCTGTAATATCATCAAATGCAACATAAGTTAAGTTTTCAAGCTCTTCATTTTCTACAGAAAAGATGTGGACATTGCAGTATTTTATTTGATTATCAACTTTAAACCTTACCTGATCTTCCCAATTATCTTTATCTCTTATTTTCTTCATTGCCTTTTTTATATTTTTATTCTTTTCAAATAAAGTTACGACATCAAAAATATTTTTATCTGTAATATTATTTTTAGAAAGATTAAATATTTCTTCAAATTTTTTGTTGATATTCAGTATCTTATAATCCTGATCTAATAAGGCAATACCTTCCAGTGAATTAGTAAATAGATTTTCGAAAATTATCTTTTGATTTTCTAATTTTTGTTTTTGTTCAATTCTATAAGAAATATCAATAATTTCAAAAAGAGTTTTGCCAGCCTCTAATTCTGAGTAACGAAAATTAAAATATTTATAATTTCCAGCAGCTGTTGTGATTTTATAGGTTCTATCTTGAATATTATTTTCTAAATCATATTGAAAAAACCTTTTTGCTTTTTTTCGGTATTTTGGATTGGGATAAGCCTTTTTATACCAGTCTTCCATAGTTTTAACTTCGGCTTCTGTATAGCCGGTCATTTCCTTAATAGCTTTGTTTGTAAATAAAATATCTCCCTGTTGATTGGTTACTACAATCCCAATCGATAAATTATTTATTAAATTATTTTTCAGCTTTAAGCTTGAATCCATAAGCTCACCCCATCTATAATTTTTGTAATACTAATATTATTTATTCTGCAAAAATTTATTCATTCCTGTATTTTATTTCTTTATTTTTACTTTTCTTTAGCTTAACATAGGGGAGTGACAGCCCTATGTCGCGAACTGGTGTATAACTTAATAATCTAAGATAAATTAGTTGTCTTACAGGAAAAATGATTAATTTAACGAATATGAATAATAGGCAACCAAAAGATAAGGAGGCATTTTGCTTATGAAAAGTTTTGAGGAATTTAATTTAAAAAAAATAATTAAAAAAAGAAAATATCAAAAATCTCCGGAAGCATGGGATGAACAAATTTTTTATTTTCTCCTAATAGATAGATTTGCATCTGAAAAAGATTATCCACTATATAATGAAAAGAAAGATTACGAAAATGCCTTAAAAACTGAAGCAGCTAAACAGAAATGGCTTGATAGTGGGGAAAGCTGGAATGGAGGCACTCTCAAAGGAATAATAAATAAGCTTGATTATCTAAAAGAATTAGGAGTTAGCGTTCTCTGGATAAGCCCGACCCTCAAACAACCTATTTACTCTGAAAATTATCACGGCTATGGAACCCAGAACTTTTTAGAAATTGAACCTCATTTCGGCAGTAAAGATGACCTCAAAAATCTAGTTGATGAGGCACATAAAAAGGGAATTTATATTATTTTAGATGTAATAATTAACCATACAGCTGATGTCTTTCTTTATGATGACGAAGATCCTTTCTATACAGGAGAAGAATATCCTGTAAAAGCATTTAGAGATAAAGATGGAAAAGCAGTTATTGATCCAGAAAATCCTGACTACAGTAATACCTGGCCTGAAGGAGGTGTCTGGCCTCAAGAAATTTTTAATCTGGCTACCTTCAGCAAAAAGGGTTATATTAGAGACTGGGACAGTGATCCAGAATTTAGAGAAGGAGATTTTTTCTCTTTAAAAAATATTGATACTGGTTCTGGAGAGGTAGATGATTATAAGCCCTCAGAAGCCCTAAAGGTTTTAACAGAATGCTATAAATACTGGATAGCTTATGCAGACTTAGACGGCTTCAGATTGGATACAGTAAAGCATTTAGATCCTGGTGCTGTCCGCTTTTTTGTCACAGAAATTAAAGAATTTACCCAGACTCTGGGCAAAAAAGATTTTTATATAGTAGGTGAAATAACAGGTGGTATGGAATTTGCTAAATCAATTTGTGAAAATACAGGTCTTAATGCAGCTCTTGGTATCAACAAAATTCCCGAAAATCTTGAGAATGTAGCCAAGGGTTATTATGCAGCAGAAAATTATTTTTCAATTTTTACAAATTCACAGGTTTTAAGCGAAGGAGAAAATCAGTGGTATCATAAACGAGTTATAACCATGTTTGACGACCATGACATGGTCTATAAGCCTCAGCACAAAGAACGTTTCACAGCTGATAAAAAAACAGCTCCACTTCTTAAAAATGCTGTCTTTTTAAACTTTTTTACTGCGGGAATCCCCTGTATATATTATGGAACTGAACAAGGATTTGACGGCAGTGGAGATCATGACAAATATGTTAGAGAATCAATGTTTGGAGGAGATTTTGGTGCATTTAGAACCCGTAACAAAAGCTTTTTTGACAGAAACAACCCTCTTTATAAGGAGATCAAAAAACTGGCCGAACTCAGAAACAAGTATATCAATCTCAGATTAGGCAGACAATACTTAAGGGAAATATCAGAAATAGAAAACAGTGATTTTAACCTGCCCCAGGTGGATGAAAAAAGATGCACAGAAATTATTGCCTGGTCACGCATCTTCAGCCAGGAAGAATTTATATTAGCAGTAAATTGCGAATTAGAAATCGCACAAAAATCTAAAGTTTTAATTGACAGTGAAATTCATCTACCCGGCGAAAAATTTAGCTGTATCTACTCATCTGATCAGAAAAATATTGGAAAAGAAATTGAAATAAAAGAAGCAGGTGAAGGTAGAAATTATTTAGAAATAGAAATCCCGGCAAAAGGAAGAGCTATCTATAAGTCTCTTTAAAAATTAAAAAACTGCAGGATGATTTGACCTGCAGTTTTTATAATAATATGTTATTAAATTATATTTTTTTATTTATCTAGCCTGTCCGTAATGTTTGAACTTTTCCTGCATTTTTTCCATTTCCTGATCATCTAAAATTACAGGTTCTCCTATTGCTCTGGCTCTATAATATGTTTCTGCTACATACTCTAATTCTTCTGCTGTATTAAATGCATTTTCTATACAGTCGGCTCCGGTCAGTAGGCCGTGATTGGCCAGGATTACAGCATATCTATCCTTCATAGCTTCAAAGGCGTTTACTGCCAGTTCCGGAGAGCCATATGTTGCATATTCAGCACAGCGAACATTCTTTCCTGCTAAAGCAATCATGTAATGAGAGGCAGGTAAATCTTCTCTTAAGATTGAGATTGTAGTTGAATAAATTGAATGACAGTGAACTACAGCAAATATATCATCTCTTTTTTCGTAAAACACTTTATGCATCTCATATTCACTGGATGGCTGTCTATCACCTTCAACTATATTACCCTCAAGATCCATGACCACTATATCCTCTAATCTGATATCATAATAGGGGATTCCCGTTGGGCTGATAGCCATTAATTCTTCTTCCGGGTTATAAATACTTAAGTTACCACCTGTCCCCTTAGTCAGGCCGGTATCTACTAATTTCTTGCCAAACTCCATAATTTTCATTCTTTCTAATTCTAATTTCATTATATTCCTCCATTTTTTTTATGTAATATTTAATTGATAGCTATTTAAAATAATGGCTTTAAATTAAGATAAAGCTTTTTAAACTTATCATAGTTTTCCTTATAATTTTGATCCATTTTTTCTCTATAATAATCCCTGCTTTCTGAGGCAAGCATTTCTGCTGCCTGTTTGGGAGAATCATAAATTCCTAGAGCTAACCCACACATTATTGAAATTCCTAAGGCGCCAGTTTCAGAACCGATAACCACCTTAATTTTTTTATTAAGAACTCCAGCCATAATCTCCATCCAGTTTTCGCTTTTACTGCCGCCACCTAAAAACTTCATCTCATTAATTTCAATACCCAGTTCTTCCATTACTTCAAGATTATTTTTAAAGGCAAAACTGACTCCTTCCATAATGGCTTTTACAAAATGATATTTTGTGTGATTCATCCGCAGACCAAAAAATACTCCTTTGGCATCTGAATCCCAGATAGGTGAACGCTCCCCCATTAAATAAGGAAGAAAAATAAGTCCATCACTGCCAGCTTCAATTTTAATGATATTTTGATTATAATTATCAAATGCTTCTTTATTATCCTTATCAAAATTATTTTTAAACCAGTTAAGGGCTGCTCCCGCTGTCTGCATTGGTGCTAAATTAACCCATTTATCTTCTAAACAATAATTCCAGCAGAATATTCGTTCATCTGGATCTCCAATTCTTTTGTCAGAGACTACAGAAATAACACCAGCTGTTCCAAGTATAGCTGCTACTTCTCCAGGATCTGTAACTCCAGCTCCTAAAGCAGCTGCTGCATGATCTGCAGAACCATTAATTACTGGAGTACCGGCTGGGATACCTGTAATTTCTGCAGCTTTTTCACTAATTTCAGCAATTACTGATGCAGAAGGTGCTGCGGAAGGCATTAATGATTTTTCAATCTGATAAAGCTCAAATAATTCATCTGACCACTCAAGCTTTTTAGTGTCAAATAACAATGTACCTGCTGCATCGGAATAATCAGTTACCATTTCTCCAGAAAGTTTAAACTTAACATAATCTTTTGCCAGTAATATTTTTTTAGTTTTAGCATAAATTTCAGGTTGATTTTCTTTGACCCAGATTATATTTGGAGCTGTATAAGTTGGAGTCAAAAAATTTGCAGTTATTTTAAAAATCAATTCCTTATTTTTTTCTTGACTGTTTATTCTCTCAACAATTGATTGACTTCTCTGATCCATCCAGGTTATTGCATTTCTTAAAAGATTATTATCTTTGTCTAGATAAACATGGGTATGCATCTGGCCGGCAATCCCAACAGCAGCAATTCTATTTTTAAGTTCAGGTTTATCTTTAAACATTTTATTTGTTAGATTTTTTACAGCATTCCACCAGTCATCAGGATTTTGTTCTGCAAACTGCTGCTCAGGGTTCAAAATTTGGTACTCAGCCGACTCAGATCTTATTAATTCTCCTTTGTGATTCATAGCAACTATCTTAGTTCCAGTTGTACCAAGATCTATTCCTAAAAATATATTTTTATCCATCTTTGATCCTGCCTCCAGATTAATACTTATCCTTTTTTACAACTTATTAAACTTTGACTAGATAAGGGGATTTAAATTGGATACATTCTTTTTTTATGTTCTTAATTAACTACTAAATATTTTTCTTTAATCTGATTCTAAATTCTACTACATTTTTCTACTACTTTGTTATCCTAGTTTAGTCTATATAATTATCCAGGTAATTCATCATTGCTTCAACATTCTCTTGAGTAATTGGAGTTGTTACTGTGCTTTCAGAATCTTTTAGAGCAATCTGTTCTCCATTAATTATTTGCATTGCAGCATCTATACCGCGTTTACCCATTTCAGCAGGGAACTGAGCAATTGTTGCATATAATTCGCCTTCTTTAACACTTTCCAATGCTGCTGGAACTGCATCATAACCAATTACAAAAATTTCATCTTCTTTACCGGCTTCAAGTATAGCTCTATAAGCACCTATAGCCATTCCATCATTACTACCAAATATTAAATCTAATTCTGGATTTGCCTGCATAATATTTTGGGCAGCATTATAACCTTTTTCTACTTCCCAATCAGCAGTTTGAGTTGCCACAACATCTAATTTATTTTCCATACCATCTATAAAACCATTTTTTCTATCATAAGTATTCTGCTGACCAGAAATACCTTCTAAAATTGCTACCTGACCTTCTCCATCAAGAAGTTCAAGCGCTAATTTACCTGCATCTAAAGCCCCAACATAGTTATCTGTTCCGATAAAAGGTATTGGAGAAACTCCTGCATTAGCGAGTGTTTCCTGGTTGAATTTAGTATCCAGGTTAATTACTGGAATACCAGCTTCTTCTGCTTTTAATAAGGCAGGTGCAAGTGCTTCAGAACTACTTGGAACAATTACTATTGCATCTACTCCTCTTGAAATCATGTTCTCCATCTGTTCTAGCTGTGCTAAAGCATCTGCATGAGTCTGTGGTCCCTGAACTGTTAATTCAACATCATATAATTCTGCTCTCTGCTCTGCACCATTGATTAAAGCTATAAAGTATTCATTACTTAAAGTCATTGGAATTAAACCGATATTAATTTCCTGAGCAGCTACAGCAAAAGAAAAACTAATAAGTAATAAAGCTACCATAGAAATAACTAATAATTTTTGCATTTTTAACATTAATATTACCCCCTAATTTAATATAAAAACTGTTTCACCCTTCAACCTAACTCTAAATCCCCTTAGATCTAGTTAGTAACATAATATATAATTAAATACATATATTATCTTTAGTTAACAAACATAACTTATAAATAAATTTTAATCTCTTTTCATTTTATCAAAAAAGACTGCAACAATAATTACAACACCAATAATTATCTGCTGATAAAAGCCCGGAACATTTAGGATAGATAAACCATTTCTTAATGTTCCTAAAATTAATGCTCCAACTAAAGTACCTAAGATACTTCCCTGACCTCCTGATAATGCAGTACCCCCAATTACTACTGCAGCTATCGCGTCTAGTTCAAATCCACTGCCCGAAGTTGGTGAAGCATAATTTAATCTGGCTGTCAGCATTATTCCACCCATAGCAGCAAATAAGCCACTAAAAATATAAGCTGAAGTTTTAACTGCCTTAACCTTTATTCCAGATAATCGAGAAGCTTCACTATTATCGCCAATTGCATAAATATATCTTCCTAGTTTATGTTTTGTTAATAAAAAGTACATTAGAGTATAAAATACAGCTACATAAATGATAAATATAGGTATCCCAAATACAGATGCCGAAGATATTACTCCAAAAGATCTTGGCAGCATTGAAACGGGTCTTCCACCATTAATTGCAAGTGCCCCACCTCTGGCAATACTCATCATTCCAAGAGTTGTTATAAATGCCGGTACCTTACCATATGAAATAACAAAACCATTAATTAATCCGATTATTGCTCCCATTACAATACTCAAAAATAGAGCAAGAGGTACTGCAATACCAAGATCAACCATCATTATACCAAGAGCAATACTTATAAAAGCTGCAATAGAACCAACACTTAAATCTATACCCTCAGTTAAGATAACAACCGTCTGACCAATTGCTATAATAGCTATAATAGAAGACTGAATAATAATATTTGAAACATTTGAAACTGTAAAAAAAGATGAACTGACAACTGAGAAAATTGCAAATATTATCAAAAAACCTAAGTAAATACCATAATCACTCAAATAATCCAGAACAGTCTTATCATTAGCTAAAAAACCACCGTTCATTGTTTTAGTATTATCTAGCGTAGACATTATTTTTTTCCTCCCCCAACTGCTGCAGATAATATTTTCTGCTGGCTTAAATTTTTAGTATTCTTAAATGTATCAACCAAACTGCCATCTGCCATAACCATTATTCTATCCGAAATTCTTAGCAGCTCTGGTAAATCTGAAGATATCATTATTATTGAGGATCCATCCTGTATTAGCTGATCCATTATCTCGTAAATTTCTTCTTTAGCACCCACATCAATACCGCGAGTAGGTTCATCAAAAATGTATATTTGAGCCTGCCTGCATAAACCCTTTGCAATAACTACTTTCTGCTGATTTCCTCCACTTAAAGTCAAAGCTTCTGTATGCATGTTGGGAGTCTTAATGTTTAGATTCTTAATTAAGTCATCACAAATCTGTTCTTCATGTTTTCTTTTTAATACACCCTTATTTGTCACTCTTTTCAGAGAAGATATGGTTATGTTATTTCTTATACTGTGCCCTAAAAATAAACCTTCATCTTTTCTGTCTTCACTAAGATAAAACAGATTATTTTTTATTGCATCAGCAGGTGATTTAAATTCAATTTCCTGACTATTTAAGTATGTTTTTCCAGAATCTTTCGAATATTCACCTATTAGTGTTTTCACTAACTCTGTTCTACCTGCCCCTACCAATCCAGATACTCCGAGAATTTCCTTTTCACAAAGGTGAAAAGATACTCCTTTAACTTTGTCTTTGTAATTTAAATTTTCTACTTTCAGTACTATTTTATCTGGAGAACAAATATCACATCTTTTTTTATCTCTATTTATTTTTCTACCTGTCATCAAGTTGACCAATTCTTCTTTAGAAGTTTCTTTTAGTTCTACTGTATCAATATATTTGCCATCTCTTAAAATAGTACATTTTTCTCCTACTTCTTTAAATTCCTCAAGTCTATGGGATATGTAGATAATTCCAATTCCTTCTTCTTCAAGCTGATGAATAATCTCAAATAATCTTTTAGTTTCTTTATCTGTCAGGGTAGCTGTTGGTTCATCAAATACTATAATATCAGAATCAAAAACAAGAGCTTTAGTAATTTCAACCATCTGTTTCTCAGCAATTGTTAAGTCCTTGACCAGCGTACCTGGGGTAATATCCAATCCGACAAAATCCATCATTTCTTTAGTTTTAACAATACTTTTTCGTTTATTAATAAAGTTAAAAGAATTTGTTAATTCTCTACCCAGAAAAATATTTTCATATATAGTTAGATTAGGTGCCAGTTGAAATTCTTGATATATAACACTTATTCCATACTTAAATGCATCAGAAGGTGATGCTATTACTGCTTTTTCACCATTTATATATATTTCTCCCGACTCAGGCTGATGAGCCCCGGATAAAACTTTGATTAAAGTTGATTTGCCTGCTCCATTTTCCCCAAGTAAAATATGAGTTTTTCCTGATCTTAAGTTTAAATTAACTTTATCAAGAGCTTTTACACCAGGAAAAATCTTTGTAATATTTTTCATTTCTAAAAGTTGGCTCACTTATTATTCCTCCCCACTTTTTAGTCTTCTACAAGTTTCGCCAATTAAAAATTCTCCTGAAATTTCTTTAACTGTATTTCCTTTTACCCCTCCTTCAATCATCGATATTAAACCATTTATGGATGTTTCGGCTATTCCATGAATATCCTGTTTAATTGTGGTTAGTGGTTTATAAAGTGCCTTAGACACTCCGTCAAATCCTATCAGAGATAATTCATTAGGAATATCTATATTTAAAGATAAGGCTCTTGCTAATAATCCTTCGGCCATCAAATCATTACTGCAAAATATAGCTGAAGGCAGCTCACTTAATGAAAGAAAATAATCAAGTGCTTTTGAACCGCTTTCTCTTTTGAAATCACCCTGGTAAATATAATCATCACCTACAGGAAGTTCATATTTTTTTATGATGTCAAGATAACCTTTTTTTCTTTCAATTGAGGTCTTAACATCTTTAGGACCACTTACAAATGCAATCTTTCTATGGTTTAAATTCACTAAATATTCAATAGCTTTGGCAACACTTTCTCGGTTATTAGTTGTAACTCTTAAATAAGGTAATTCGCAATCAAGATCTCTATCAATACAGACCAAATACATATTATTATTCAATTTATTAAAATGATCTGTAGAAATACCTTCTGTCATTATCAGACCTTCTATCTTATTTTGATTAATATAATTAATATACTCCAATTCTCTATCCTTATTATTTTCTGTATCACAAATAATCAGGGTATAATCTCTATCAAAGGCCATTTTATTTAGTTCTTTTATTAGTTTTGCATAAAAAGGGTTATCAATATCATAAATAAATAGGGCCAGGGTTTTGCTTTTTTTGGTCCTAAAACTCTGTGCCAGTCCACTTGGCTGATAATTGTGCTTTTTAATTACCTCCATTACTTTTTTGCGGGTTGATTCAGAAACTTTTTCGGGAGAATTGATAACTCTAGAAACTGTAGCCGTTGAAACATCACTCAATTTAGCTATATCACTGATTGTCAGCGCCATTTTATCCACCTCTTTATAATAATTTAGGGTTTCTTATTTCCTTGCGACTCTTTGATTATATAGGATTTAAGTCGATATTGTAAAATATTTATTTACTGTCAATACGAACCTTAACTCCGATTTTTTCCCCTAACTCAACAAAATGGTTGAGGTCCTTTTTTTTCACAGGCTCTAATTCTTTTAACTCATAATCAAGACCCAGACCCTCATATTTTGCAGCTCCTAAACGGTGATATGGCATTATTTCGATCCGCTTTATCTTATCAAACTGTTTTAAATATTTATACATTCTTTTTTGTGTTTCTACTGCAGAATTGTGTCCCGGTATATATGGAATTCGAATTATAATTTTTTCTTCTTTTAAATTATTATTTAACCAAAGAAGATTTTCTTTAATGATTTGGTTGCTGACTCCTGTGTACTCTTGATGTTTATCGTCATCAATATGTTTAAAATCATAGAATATTAAATCCAGATAATCTACTGCAGCCGCCAAACATTCTTGAGATGTATAGCCAGTTGTTTCAATTGCTGTATGAATATTTTCTCTTTTAAAAGCCTTTAATAATTCCACTGTAAATTCACATTGAAAAAGTGGCTCTCCCCCAGTTAAGGTAATTCCGCCTCCAGAATTATCATAAAAACTTCTATCTTTTCTAATTAAATTTAGCAGATCTTCGATACTTTTTTCTTCCCCAACTGTTTCTCTTGCATCATGTAAACAGGCTTCTACACAATCTCCACAATTGACACATTTTGCTTGATCAGTTACTAAACCAAAACTATCATCTTCATTGATTGCATCATACTGACAACTTTTAATACATTTACCACATCCCACACAGTTGTTTTTATAATAAATAATTTCAGATCGGAATTTCTGCGATTCTGGATTTGCACACCATTTACAGCTAAGAGGACAACCCTTAAGAAATATTAAACCTCTAATTCCTGGTCCATCTCCTGTAGCAAATCTCTTTATATCAAATATCATACCCTTTAAATTTTTAATTTCTTCTGTTTTGTTGTCACTATTATTTTGTAGAATATGCTTCCGATCTGAAATAGTCATCTTCAATCTCCTCACATTAAATTTATAATCTATGCAGTCGCTTCATCAAATTTTGTTCTCTGGATTATATCTTCTTGAAGATCTTCGTTTAAGGGAGCAAAAAAGGCACTATATCCTGCTACTCTTACCATTAAATCTCTATAGTTTTCAGGATTCTTTTGGGCATCGAGCAGTGTTTCGGTTCCAACCACATTAAATTGCACATGATACTGTTTATTTTCGAATAAGGTTTTTACAAGTGCATAGACTCTTTTTTTACCTTCTGCTGTTTTTAAAGTGCTTGGGCTCAGCCTTATATTAAATATTGCACCTTTCTGGAACCAGATACTGGGCAGTTTACTAACTGAATTAATTGTTGCTACTGCACCATTTCTTTCTGCCCCAGTTGAAGGTGAGACACCATTGTTTATTGGTTGCTTTGCTTTACGTCCATTTGGCAGTGCACCAACAAAATTTCCAAAAGCTACATTTCCTGTTACTGAGCTTTGACTGAGTGCATAAGTTCCAGGTACTGGTCCCTTTCCATAACGAGAATTTTTATACTCATTATGCATGGTAGATCCCATAAAATCATTAATTTCTACTGTCCATTTATCTGCCTTATCATTATCATTTCCAAATTTAGGTGTTTTATTTTTCAATAATTCCTGGATTTCAGGTCCGGTAGGAGTTGTTGTTAAATCTTCAAAATTACTTGCTAGAGCATGTTCAAGTTCTTCTAAAGTAATCCACTTATTATCAAAAACTGCAGTTTCTATTGCTGCCAGCGAATCGCCAGCACTCATAGCACCAACTGTTGGGCCGCCATCTGCTGAATAAATTGATCCTCCCTCAATTAGTGACTTAGCTCTACCAATACAATCTTCAATTAATGAGGAACGGAAAGCATTAATATCATTTTGTTTATGAACTTCGTCATTTAGATGCTCTACAGCTACAGCCAGATCCATATAATAGTGCAGCTGTTTTTTAAATGCTTTCATAATTTCATTCATATTTTTAAAATCACTAAGTTTTCCATCACCAGCTAGTATTTGGATTCCACTTTCTGGATCTCTACCATTATTAATAGTTAGTTCAAATATTTTTGCAGTATTTATCCAGGCTCCTTTTGCAGCAAAATCCCATTTGCCCGGTATTGAAGCTTCTATACAACCAACTGGTGCCCAATTGTAAAGATCATCATTAGCGATGCCCATATTTTTAAGCATTCTCATTACACCAGGATCATTATATAGTGCAGGCTGTCCACCTGAGTGATTATCTACCACTTCTAAGGCTCTGTGCATAAATTCTTGATCTGTACCTTCAAACCATTTTAAAGAGACTGAGGGTTTTGGTAAGCCCATTTCTTCGGTAGCGTTTAAGATTAAATATGTTAATTCATTGACTGCATCTTTACCATCGATAGTCTGTCCTCCTATAGCTAAATTTTCTGCCATATGATAACCTGGGAAAAACTTGGCTCCACCCCAGGGTCTCAGCTTATTTACTTCATTTGCTTTAATAAAAAATGATTCAATGATTTCCTGAGCTTTTTCTGCAGTAATTCTACCTGCTTTTAGATCAGCCTTGTAATAAGGATAAAGATATTGATCAAATCTACCTAGAGAGATTGCATGACCATTACTTTCTATTTGAATTGCAAGATGAACAAACCAGACCGCCTGTACTGCCTGCCAGAAATTCTTAGGTTTATCTGCAGGAACTACTCTACAGTTTTCAGCCATTTCTAGAAGTTCTGATTTTCTAAGCTCATCATTAACTTCACTGCTTAATTTTTCAAGTTTATCAGCAAATCGATGTGCAAAACTGATTACAGCTTTATTAGTTTTAATAACTGAATCTAAAAACCATTTTTTCTTTGCTGCACCCGGTTCTTTTAAATCCAATTTTGATAATTCATTTTCTGCTTTTTTAATATATCCGTTTAATCCATTTTCCAGTACAAGTTCATAATCAGGAAGTATATTACCAAGTCCACCCTCTGAAACCCAACCCTCATCAATTGCTCCCATATCCCAGGCCTTTTTGGCTTCATCAGAAATTAAATTTCTTAAATTTTTGAGCACAGTTTTACCCTTCCAATAATCAATTATTTCTCTCAATTCATTTTCAGTTTTTTGAGTGTAATTAAAATCATCATTTGGGCGTTCATTAAAGTAATAGGGCTCACCATTTAATTCGTCTTCAATCCATTCTACAGAATATTCTGGAAAAACAGGAGCAGATCTAGGACTGCTGGCCTGATTACCAACTATAAGCTCTCCCTTTCGAATATATAAACTCATGTTTTCCAAAACTTCTTTGAAAGATTCAGCCCTTCTTAAAACAATCGGACTACCTTCAGTTTTTTTCATAGACTCAGTAAAATATCTAGCTCTTTCCGTACAGATTTCTGGTGTAGTATCTAATAATTCATTTCTAAGCCTTTTTGTTCTTTTTGTCATTTTCTCTTCCTCCTTAACCTTATAAAATCTTGAAATTTAAACTAATGTAATTGATTACATTTTAAATTAAAAAAATAAACTTTTTATCCGTTCATATTTTTTCAAATACTTTGTAAACATTATAAATAAAATGAATAATAGAATTTAATTCCCAAATATAAGTATTTATAGGATATTTATTATGATTTATAAAATATTAAAAATTATCTGTCAGTTCATGTAATTGATTACATTTAAAATTATAAACTAAATTTTTTTAATTGTCAAGTAATTTTTTAAATTATTTTAACTTTATAAATTATTGCTTAATTTTATACTTTATGCCCACATCCAATAATTAATTTTTTAGATGTGGGCATAAAATATTTTTTGCTATATTTATTGTCTAGATATTAATTCTAGGGAAATTAATTTATCTAGCCTGCAAAAAAAGATACAGTTACTGTCAAAACAGTGATCATAATCAAAATTGAATTTTTATTTTTTCTCAAAACTTTTTCTGATACTAACATTTTATACTATTTTTGCTCTGGTATAAAATGTTATAACTAAATCTACCGGCAGTATAAGTAATCCTTATCATCATTTTTATAAATATTACTTTAATAAAAAAATAAAGCCCCTCTCAATAAGAGAAGAGCCTCTGGGTATTTATCAAACTGCAATTTAATTTTGGTAAACAACTGAAAATTTAGATTCGATAAATTTCGAAAAAATATTTTTGGAATAAAAAGCTGTCAAAATACTAAAAATAGCTGTCAGAAAAACAATTACATTAATCGAATAGCTAAAGTGTTCGAATACAAAACCATAGATTGCCTGACCAAAGGGCAGTGTACACTGACTGATAACCAGAATATAGGAGATGACCTTGCCTATTAAATGATCTGGAGTCTGCCGCTGGATAAAAGACATCATAATTACAGTAAAAACAGTTATTGCTGAAGACATTATAAAAGTACTGATTAAAATTACATAATAGATCAGCATTGGAGTAAAATTAAAAGAAAATACAGCGGCAATAGGCAGCAGTCCAAAAGCTGCCAGAGCTAAAAATTTATATGAATCAGGGGCCCCCACCTTTTTGCCTAAAGAACCTGCAGCCAGAGCTCCTGCTATCATGCCAGCTGCCATTGTTGCTTCTGCAAAACCATAAAGCTGACTGCTTAGACCCAGAGCAATTTTGATCATAGCCGGCAGTCCAACTAAAATCATTGAGGTTAAAAATAAATTCATGGCAGCAGTGATAAACATAACTTTCAACATAATTGGATTATCCTCGCGAATAAATTTTAAACTCAGGCTCAGATCAGAACTGATAATTTCAAAAATCCCCTGCCTGCTCTTTTCCCGCTCAAAGTTAATATAAATAAATAATTCCATTACTGCAGCCAGCATAAATAATAAGACAGCTGTAAACATTAAATCCTGAATACTAAAAATTGAATAAAGAACTCCAGCCACCACCGGTCCCATCAGACTGGAAATGGCATTAACCAGGCTGACTATCCCATTTGCTTCTTCTAAATTAGATTTAGAAACTATAACCGGAATGCTGGCCTGCACTGCCGGCTGATAAAAAGCTTGGATTACAGCAAAGAGAATCATTAAAATTGTAATCACTATTACTGCTGACTCCTGCATAATTAAAAAAGCAAAAATACCTATAATTATCGCTGTTAAAAAATCAAGTGAAACCATTATATTTCTGCGGTTGCATCTATCTGCCAGAATCCCACCTAAAGGTGAAAAAATTATAGGTGGCACTGCTGCTGCAGCCAGAATAATCCCAAAAACTGCTGTGGAACCTGTTAGATCTAAAATATATAGTGGCAGGGCAAAACGCAAAACTGAATTGGCAAAGATTGAAATCAACTGTCCCAAAATTACAAGTACAAAATTTTTATTAAAAAGGTTCTTATTTTCCATTAATTCATCTCCATATTATTTAACTTCTACTGAACACAACTGCCGGGCTTAATTTTTATTTTCAATAATTTAGATTAAATTTAGGCTATTTTAAAGACCAGAACTATTTTAACACCTTCAGCAGTATTTTGAGCATAAATATCTCCCTTTAAAGAAGTCATGATTTTTTTAGAAATAAAGAGCCCCAGTCCAAAACCAGACTCAGCCTCAGCATTTGAGCCCCGGTAATAGCTGTTAAATATATGTTTTAACTCTTTTTCAGGAATATGAGTTCCTGTATTCTCTAGTTCTAAAAGCTGATAGTAATCTTCCGAACTATAACTTAGATTTAATTTTTTTAAATCACCATATTTAATTGCATTATCTACAATATTGTTAAAGAGCTGATCGAGCAAATTAAGATCTGCCTTTAAAAGTAGATTTTCTGGTGGACTTTCCGCCTCAAATTTAAGAGGCAGCCTTTCTGTTTTTTCAGAAATAATATTAATCAGTTTAGAATGAATCTCGTTTAAGTAAAGCTCCTGATTTTCAGCTTCAAAACTATCAAATTCTAAATCTTTTTCTGAGGATTTAATTAATTTCCGGCTCAGTCTTTCTATTTCATCAGTTCTTGAGATTATAATTTTTAAGGCTCTTTTAATAGCTTCTGCTTCTGTGTAAACTTCTTCTTCCAGAGCTATGGCATAGTTTTTTATAGTACTGAGTGGAGTTCTAATATCATGTGCCAGACCAGCCACCATTGTTTTGTGGTCTTTTTCAAGCTGATAATTTTTTTCTTTTTCTGCTTTTAATTTTTCCTGCAGCATATCGAGACCCCAGCTAAGTTTTTTTAAATACTTATTTTTAGTCTTAATCTTAAGTGATTTTAGCTGTCCTAAGGCCATTTTTTCCGGCAGTTCTGAAGCATTTTTAAGTGGTACAATTATTTCTTTTTCATTTTTATAATAAAAACTTAGAAAAAAGCTAAAAATTAAAGTCAGCAGTAAGCCAGCATAAATAAAATTAATGAAAGAAGAATTTTCATTTAGCTGAAGCTGATATCTAACCAGCTGCTCTTTCCCAGCCAAATATCTATAAAGATAACGATAATCATCTAATTCTACTGCTAAAAATTCCTGGGCTGTATTCTGATTTAAATTTTTTAGATCTATAATTTTTACTGCAGTTATATTTCCAAGTTCTTCTGAACTAAAATCTGAAAGCTCAAGCTCTCGGTTTAGATTTTCCAGTTCTTGAGTCTCAACCCAGTTCTGAATTCTATTGATATTTACCAGATAATCCTGGCTCTGAAGCTCCGCTTGATTGACTGTAAAATAAAGAAGAAATAAGGAAAGTATCCATAATATAAGGCTGATCATAATTATTTTTTTCATGATTCTGCCTCAAATCTGTAACCTATACCCCAGACTGTTTTGATAAGTTCTGGTTTTTTAGGATTTTTTTCTATCTTTTCTCTCAATTTATTGATATGAACTGTCAAAGTTGAAAAATCGCTATCACTATCAATTCCCCAGACTTGATTAAAAAGTTTATCTTTATTTACTACCCGACCTTTGTTCTGGATCAAAATTTTTAGTAATTCAAATTCTTTAACTGCCAGATTTACAGGTTGATCATCAAGATAGAGCTGTCTGCCGCCAAGATCAAGCACAATATTAGCCGCTCTTATTTTACTCAATTTAAGCTGCAGTTCATAAGCTCTTCTCAACTGGGATTTAACCCTGACAAATAATTCTTTAATTGAATATGGTTTTTCTAAATAATCATCTGCTCCAAGTTCAATCCCGGTAATTCTAACTTCCTCACCTGTACGGGCACTGAGTATTATAATCGGTATATTCGACTGCTGCCTTACTTTTTCACAGATAGTCAGACCATCAACTCCAGGCAGCATAATATCCAGTATCAGCAGCTTTACTGAGTCTAAATTTAAACTCAGATAATCTAGTGCTTCCTGCCCATCATTAATTACTTTTAATAAATAACCACGACTGCCAAAATAATCTTTAGTTACTCGGGCCAGCTCCTTTTCATCTTCAACCATCAGTATCTGTTCCACAGATAATCACCCCGCTAAAATCTCTTTTTTTCTTATTTTTTAATTAGCTTTAAAATCCCATATTTATAAGCCACTTCGATAAAGTGCTTTCTCTTTCCTTTAACTCAGAATTTTCATTGAACTTATCTAAATTATACTCCCCTTCAATATTCCCGTCAATCATATAAAGTATTCTTTGACTCTGAGCTGCCACCTTAACATCATGAGTGACCATCATAATTGTAGTTCCTTCCTGATTTATTTTCTGCAGGACTGACATTACAACTTCAGCTGCACTGGAGTTTAGAGCACCTGTTGGTTCATCTGCAAAAAGAATCTGCGGCTGATTAATTAAAGCCCTGCAGATTGCTGCCCGCTGCAGCTGTCCCCCAGATACCTGAGTGATTTCATTTTCTGCCAGTTCAATAATCCCTGTCTTTTTCATTAGTTGATAGGCCCTCTCTTTAATCTTTTCTCTTTTTTCGTCTCCTGCCATATAAGCGGAGATAATAATATTATCCATTATCCCTAAATTTTTAAGCAGATTTATCTGTTGAAAAACAAAACCCATTTTTTTTAATCTAATTTCTGCCAGCTGAGCTTGACTGAGCTGACTCAATTTTTCCCCTGTAAAAACTACCTCACCAGCTGTCATTTTATCCATCCCACTGATATTATAAAGCAGAGTACTTTTTCCAGAACCTGAAGGTCCCATAACAGTTAGAAATTCCCCTTTTTTTACTTTAAGATTAATGTTTTTAAGTACATGCTGCTGTCTTCTATCCAAAAGATAGGTCTTAGAAAGATTTTTAGCTTCCAGTATATTTTCCATTCTTATTCCTCCTCTTAATTAGTAAACCCCTCAACTTTAGTCTTATTCCAGATTAATATCGGCAATACTTAAATCTTTTGTTGATTTTAGGCTCCAAAGCACAGTCAGACTTACAATCACAATCAAAAGCAGTGGAATCATAATATAGGCCTGCAAAATATTTATCTTAAAACTGATTTCAGCAGCACCAACAATTGTTAAAGCAGCACTTATTATTTTTTCTCCCAGAGTATTTGCAGTTATAGTTCCCAAAACTATAGCTAAATTTAAAACAAATAATGCTTTTGTTATATATTCTAATTTAATATTTTTTAAAGAAATTCCTATTGCTTTTTTCACTGCTATCTGTGATTTGTCTTTGGCAGTCAGCATTTTGATAAAAAGTGAGGTAATTAAAACTGTTATTAAAACTACAATCAAAAGGGAGCTAAAAGTCAGCAATTTAAGCTGGTCAATTGTATTTTTAAAAGTCTGCTGAAAATATTCCTCCGGATCTGTTATTTTAACGTCTTTAAAATTCGCTTTATATTCTGTAATTTTTTCGCTTATATTTCCACTAATATCTAAATTGATAGTATACCAGGCAGCACTGCTTAAATCAGCATTGATATTTGCCTTAGCAGTTTTACCACCATCAGTAATATCCTGATAAACACCTGTAATCAGCATCTGGCGCTCTTTGTCATCAATTATTATTCCTATTTTATCTCCAACTTTTTTATTTAACTGATCTGCTATCAGATAAGATAGCGCAATTTCGTTTTCTAGTAGAGGGGCTCCACCCGCTAAATAATCAAGTTCGAAAATTGAAAAATCTCCGGTCTCAATCATTAAATTTTCTGCCATACCTTCCTGATTTATTATTTCGTACTGGGAAGTTATATAAGGAGCAAATCTCTCAACCTCAGCATCAGCTTGCAGATAATTAATAATCTCTCTAAAACGTCTTTCTATATTCTCAGACTGTCTGATATCTATTATAATATCGCTTTTACCAACTCCCATATAACTGATGAAATCTGCTGACTGAATTGTATTCAAAAAATTTACCGGCACTATAATTATAAAGGTACTTAGAATAAAGACTATAAATAAAATTGCATAAAGCCTGTATCTTAAAATTACATCTCTTAAGCCTAAGAAAACACTGCTGTTTAAATGCTTATTTTTAAATAGTGAAAATTTGCTGCGGCTGAAATTTAAATTACCTCTACTTCCCATTCTAATTGCCTCTACTGCTGATATTTTTTTGAATCTCCTGAGAATTATCAGAGAAAATATAATTACAAAAAGAGCAACTGTAAAAGCTGCCAGCAGAGGAATCAAAATTTGACTTAAACTCTGTGGTGGTCTGCCGCTATAAAGAGCAATATTTTTAGCAAAAATTCGGCTGAAAGCTAAAGATAAAATATATCCCAGCATGGAAGCTGTTAGTGCCAGCAAAAGATATTTATAAAAATAAATTTTCTTAATCATTCTACTTTTGATTCCTATTGCTTTCATAACTCCAATTTCTCTATAATCTTCTTCTAGTGTCAAAAGGATTATAAAGCGCAGACATAAAAGAGCAATTAAGTTAAGTAATAAACTAATCAAAATTATTACTGCTGCAACCAGACCATCAGTAACTGCATTAGCCATTTTTAAAAGCTGATAATCGATTGTCGGCCCTTTTTTTGGCAGTTCAGAACGGCTGTATTGATCTCTAAACTGAGCCAGCTGATTTAAATTATTGAGCTGAAAAGCAATCTGATATTCTTTTTCTCCCAGCGACCTTAATTTTTCGAAATCATTAGCACTGACAACAAAGCGTTTAGAACTGATTATTGAGGGGTTCATCTGCACATCTCTGACAAACGCAGTTATTTTAAAGTTATACTGCCCTGCAGCCGCTTCTACTTTTAAGCTGTCTCCCAATTTCAGATCAAGGCGCTGCAGATAGTAAATTGGAACTGCAATTTCTCCATCATTCACTTCTATTTTCTGATTATCTAAATTAAGCAGATAATCAAAATCCTGATTCTGTTTAACAAAACTTAAATCCATTACAGTATCACTTTGAGATAGGCCATCATTGAAAAAAATTTCAGAGCCATCGATATTTATCATTTCTGCAATATGATAATTTTTAACATTTTCATTTTCCTGACTCCAATTTGATATTTCTTCCTGCTTTAGATTACCAGAATGCGACTGTATAAAATGAGCTGTAGATGATTTTTCAAATAAAGCTACAATAGAATTATTTAAGTCAATTAACATTCTTGAGCCACCTGCTATCAGCAGTGCTGAAAGCATTATAAATATAAAAACTGCTCCCATAATCATTTTTTTCTTTAAAAGATCATTTTTAATAATTTTATAGATCATTAATTTCACCCCTGTTTTACCTGATATCAAAAGTATAACACTGTAAATATTAAGAAATCCTTAACTTTTTAAAAAAAATAAAAAAACTCTTCTCAAATTAATGAGAAGAGCTTATAATAATTAGCTATTTAATTAATCATTTAATTAATCATTTTTCCATTTAACATTTTCCTGTTTCTTTTCATTTACAATTAATTGAAAAACATCCGGTCTGGAATAATGACCATTAACATCAAAATCAAATTTACTTTTTGTAATTAAGTCTAAATCTAAATCAGCAAATAAAATATCTTCTTTATCATATACTGGTCCAGCTATATAATCTCCAGTAGGTGATATTATAGCACTTCCACCTCTACACATTAATTCTGGTGAAGACTCTAATTCGTCATAACATGCTAAATCTTCTGGATACATATCTTTAGTTACAAATTGATTACAGGCCAGAACAAAGCATCTACCTTCTAAAGCAATATGACGCATTGTACACTGCCATTCTTCTCTGGAATCAGCAGTAGGAGCAACATATATTTGGGTCCCCTTAGCATAAATAGCAGCTCTTGCCAGCGGCATGTAATTTTCCCAGCAGATTAAGCCTCCCATTTTACCATAAGGAGTATCAACTACTGTTAAAGTACTGCCATCTCCTTCTCCCCAGATATATCTTTCAGAACCGGTAGGTTTTAATTTTTGGTGTTTGCCAATTAATTTCCCTTCCGGGCTAAAATATAAAACAGTACAATATAATGTGTTTGTAACGGAATCTTCTTTTTCGATAACTCCAATTACTAAATAAATATTATTTTCTTTTGCTAACTTTGCTAATTTTTCAGTTGTATTACCGGGTACCTGAACTGAATTTTTCCAGTAACGAAACCAATCTTCTTTTCCCTCTTTGGAACGACTGCCAACTGTTGTTTTAAAGCTCAGTCCGCGAGGATAAGCTGGAATAAAAGCTTCTGGAAACACAACAATTTCTGCACCATCTGCTGCAGCTTGATTAGTTAAGGAAATTACTTTTTCTACAGTGGCTTCCTTATTCATTATAACTGGTGCTGCCTGTATAACAGCAACCCGAACCTGATCATTATTAACTTTAGTCATTTACTATAATCCCCCTTGATATTAAGATCAATCTTGTAATATCTAGAGTATATCATAAAATAGTTTAAAAATGAAACATAGGAATTTATTGTATTATATAATTATTTTGCTCCGGCTGCTTTTAAAACCGCTCTTACCTAAAAATATTGAAATTATAATTTTAAGTGATTATTTTTTCCTCTAATTCTGTAGATTTAAGCTTAATTACCTGGGTGTTAGCCCATTTATCGCCTAATCTGCGTCCATCTTCGTCTGTCAGAAAAACAATTAGCTCTACTAAGGCCAAAATCAAAGCAAGAGTGGGACCAATAACCCAACCAATTACAGGGATAATTGCTATGAAATTTCCAACTGTTAACGGCAGATTTCTTTTTGCTGAAATTGAGAGATCTATTGGCTGCTCATCAAAAGTTACTATTTCTAAATTCATAATTTTTTTGCCAATACTTTTATTTTTCCATTCATCTTTTTGAGTTATCTGATACATCAGACCATCTTTAAATAATAAATAGAGAGAACCAAAAATTGCACCTACAAAAGGAATAAATACAGGCAGCCAGGAAATTAAACCATCAATCATAAATGCTAATATACGTGGAAAAAGATCTGCTTTTTGATTCATAAACTCTCCTCCTTAATATCTTTCATACATTAAGCATATCAAAATAATCTCTAATATTGCTGGATTGGATATCTAAAAAATATCGAATTTTTTCTGATAAAGCCTTATTGGTAAAAATTAGTATTAAATTAAAAAAGCTCCCCTCAATTAAGAGAAGAGCTACTCAGCTATACTTTAGATTCAATTATCTGCTTAAATTCGATCCTCAATCCAATGAACTATATCTTTAAAAACCTCTTCTTTTTCTGGCGCATTCAATATTTCGTGATATAATTCTGGATAGATTTTAAGCTCTTTATCTTTGGAAGCAATCAGCTGATTTAACTTTTTAGAACAACTGGGATCTACTATCTGATCATTTCCCCCGTGTAAAATAAGAACTGGATAGTTATATGTTTCTAAATTATCGACTAACCAGGGAATTCCCTCCTCCAACATTATTTTCATCAGTTTGAGAGTAGTATATTCTGATACATAAGGATCAGCTGCATAATCTTCTACTACATATGCTGAACGCGAAATTAAATCTCCTAATTCATTTGGCAGCTTCATATCGGGATTTTCTTTTAAACTTAACTGCTCAATTTCTTTAAAAGCATCAGTTTGATTAGTCCACCCACCGGATAAAATTTGTCCATCTAACTTAGCCGGATATTTAACACCATAGCCTGCTGCAATAAAACCGCCCATGCTGTGGCCTAGCATAAAAATTGGAAGTTCTGGATTCTCTTTTTTAGCAATTTCATAAACTGTATCAGCATCATCAAGATAAGTATTAAAATCGTCAATATAGGCCTGAGCACCATCAGATCTACCATGACCTCTATTGTCAAATCGGTACACAGAAAAGCCTTCTCCATTTAACCTTCCAGCTGCATAATCATACCTTCCCTGATGTTCATCTAAACCATGAACAACAATTATTACTGCCTTAGGACTTTCAATTAAATCCCTGCGTAAAAACATTTTTTCGGAATCAAAAGTATCAACATATTCACTATTATGCATTTTTTACCCTCCTAGATTTCTACTCGATCTCTACCCTTTGCCTTAGCTTTATATAATAAATCATCCGCTCTTTTTATAAGCTGATGACCTAGATCATCTTCAAATTGAGCTGCTCCACAGCTTATTGTTATACCTGATTCTAAGCCACTAATTTGAGTTTCTTTTACTGTTTTTCGTAATTTTTCCGCTACTAAATATGCCTGATCTAAATCTGTTTCTGGTAAAATTATTAAAAATTCTTCTCCACCATATCTACCTACAAAATCTATATTTCTTGTATTTTGTTGTAATATATCACTTAATATTTTTAATACTTTATCTCCAAACTGATGTCCATGATTATCATTAACTTTTTTAAAAAAGTCTATATCGATCATTATTACGGAAAGATTTCTATTGTATCTGCTTGCCTTTTTTATTTCAATCTCAAGCAGATCTAAAATATGTCTTCTATTAAATAAATCTGTTAGTTCATCTGTGATAGTCATCTTTTCTAATTCTCTAGTTCTTTGCTTGACTTTCTGTTCAAGTTCTAGATTTAACTTATCCAATTTCTCTTTCTCTTTATTTTTTAAATAATATATAATTATTAGAATTAAAATTATAAAAATCAAAAATGCTAGTCCCCACAGTAGATATCTATTATTTTTTTTAAAAAAAGAATCAGGTTGATTAACTATTCTGCTTCCTGCAGGCAGATCATTTTCTGTTATATTATATTTTTTTAATTCTAGATAATCGAAATAAAAATTACTACCTTTGTCAAATACTATTTTTTCACGGAAATCTTGTTGACCGTTAATAATTTTTTTTGCCATTAATGCAGCTTCTTTACCCTGAGCTTGAGCAGAAATCAACTTACCTCCTAATATCCCTTTGCCCAGATAAAAATCCCAGGCACCATAAATAGGATTTTTACTCACTGATTTAATTATATCTATACCCTGATTATACGAAATAAAATTACCAGCTCTATCTCTATTAAAAACTAATAAATAAATAACATCATTTTGATCTAAACTAATTAATCTATTTTGTAGGTCATTAAGTGTAAAAGTATCCCAGATTTCATACTCTATTTTATTTTTATAATCTTTTAAAACAACTTTCAGTTCTTCCTGAATGTTTTTACCGGTCAGAGTTTGATCATTAATAATAATCAACTCATTCAAATTAGGATGCAGTTTTAAAATTAAATCAATAATTTTTCTGTGGTCGGCATTTTCAACGATTCCGCAGATATCTTCTTTATTTACTAAAAAATTACTATTAAAATTATTGACACCACAAAATACTATCGGTGTTTTAGGATATAATTCTTCACCATATTCTAGAATAAAATTAAAAGCTGCATTATCTGAAACAATTATTACATCAAAATTAATAATTTTAGCTTTTTCCCTGTAGAGAGAGATTAATTTATCATAGTATTTTTCACTATAATTTCTTTTTGCATCTAGATATTCATAAAATATTTTAACTTTATCATTATAAGGAAAAACCGATCTTATCCCTTCCGAAATTTGATCTGTCCATTCTAAACCCTGATGATAAGAATGCAGTACAAGAATTTTTTTCTGTGCAAAAACATCTGAGCTTAAGATCATAAATAAAAAAATTAATATTAAAATTATAATCAATGGTTTAATTCTAATCACCCCCATTTTTGCGGGCTTCAGTAACTTTTAATCTAAAATGATAATCTCAAATATTTTAAAAAATTACTTTTTCAGCTGCTAAACTCTGCTTAAATATCTGAAATTATATCATTTAAATCATCAGTTATTTCACCACAGACAAAATTACTGCATAAAGAAAAACCACTTTTATCAGACGCTAAACTAGAATTCAACAGTATTTTAGGATTATAATTATGACGCAGATAAGCTAACAATTCCTTAACTTGAGGATCATCTAAACTTCCATATATATTAATTTTTTTAAAAGGATTTTCTAAATATTTTAATGATAGCAGCATATAAATATGGCTGACCGGTGATCTCATTATTTCCGAAGCAAAAGAACTTAGCATCTGATCAACCTTTTCTCTTAAATCATAATTATCTAATAAGTGAGAAAGTTTTAGCATATTATAAGAGGCGATTGAATTAGCTGAGGGTATGGCACTATCTTCATTTTTTTTCTGTCTCAAAAACAGTTCATCATTTTCAACTGCAGTAAAATAAAAGCCGCCAGATTTTTGATCCCAAAATCTATCAATCATTTTATTGACTATTTTTTCTGCCCTAATTAAATACTTATTTTTTAATGTTGCCTGATATAACTCTACAAAAGCCCACAATAAATATGCATAATCATTGAGATTATCAACTTTAGAAAAACTATCCTGATAATAACTATGAATTAAATTGCCAGATTGATCTCTCATATTTTCAAAAATAAAATCAGCATTTTTTTCGGCCATCGAAATATATTCGGGATTATTAGTTACAAAACCTGCCTTTGCTAAGCCGGCGACAGCTAAGCCATTCCAATCAGTCAATATTTTTTTATCTTTAGCCGGCCTTATTCTTTTTTTTCGCTTTTCAAAAAGTTTGGCCTTTATTTCTGGTAGCTTAGCAAAATCTTGAGCCTGCTTGAGGCTTAGGGTAATCCTTTTTTGATTCTGGACTTTAAATACTTCTAAAAATTCTTGATACTCCGTTTCCGAAAGGATATTTTCTATTTCTTCTTTTTCCCAAAAATAAAATTCACCTTCAATTCCTTCACTATCAGCATCTTCTGCAGAATAAAAACAACCATTTTCGTCTCTCATCTCTCTTTTTAAATAAGCAGCTGTTTTATTTATTGTTTCTAGATAAATATTTTTGTTTGTTATTTGATAGGCTTCAGCATAACTGTAAATTAATAAGGCTTGATCATAAAGCATTTTTTCGAAATGGGGAATATCCCATTCGCGGTCGGTTGAATAACGGTGAAAGCCACCCCCAAGCTGATCAAATATTCCTCCAGCTCGCATTGAATCTAAACTTGTTTCCGTCATCTCTAAATATTTATTTTCAGAATTTTCTTGCCATTGATCTAATAAAAAAATCAAATAATGAGGCATTGGAAATTTAGGTTCACTGCCAAAACCAGCATATTCTTCATCATAAATTTTGCTTAAAATATTTAGTGTCTCAGTTATTATTTCCTGATCAAGTTCTAAATTTTGCTGACTATTATTTTGTTCTTTTTTAAGATGATTAATAACATTTTGAGAGCTGTTTAATAATTCTCCTCGATCATTCATCCACAAGTCATAAATTTGTGGTAACAAACTTAAAAGTCCTTTACGACCATATTTATCTTCTCTTGGTATATAGGTTGCAGCAAAAAAAGGTTTTTTATCAGCTGTCATAAAAATGCTTAAAGGCCAGCCACCACTGCCGGTCATCGCTTTACAAACATCCATATAAACCTGGTCTATATCCGGTCTTTCTTCTCTATCTACCTTTACTGCCACAAAATATTTATTTATCAAAGCTGCTGTTTCTTGATCGGTGAATGATTCTCTTTCCATTACATGACACCAATGACAGGTCGAATAGCCAATAGATAAAAATATTGGAACACCACGTCTTTCAGCTTCATTAAAAGCTTCTTCACCCCAGGGATACCAGTCAACTGGATTATCGGCATGTTGTTTTAAATAAGGACTAGTTTCATTTTTCAGATGATTAAAAGCTGCCAATTTAGTCACTCCCTTATATTTGGAAAATATTTTTAATAAACCAATTTCAAAATGTTAATATCTTAGTTATATAAATTATTTTATACTACTTAAATTCAACAAAGATGAAAAAAGTCCTTTTAAGTTATAATAGTTAATCAAGATAGTTTTAGCAAAAAAATTAAAAAATGAGCCAGGCTAATTTATTGCTGGCTCATTTCTTAGATGAAAGATTTTACAAGTATAGTTAATTGAGTGTAGTTTAAATTTCTAAATTCACTTTTATATTTTGATTTATTATTTTTTTTGTCACCTCGCTTTCAACAATTGTTTTTAATTCATTAAAAGAATATATATCACTTTGGTTTGCTATTAATCTTATATCTTCATATTCTGCTTTCAGAGCAAGAAATTCTTGATTTTTATTAAATATTAATTTAACCTTTAGATCATATTTTTTAGAATCAAGTTCAACTTTTACTTTTTTAAATTCATAATTATAAGATATATGATCTTCTTTTAAAATTCTAATTCCAATGGTTCCAGTTTCTCTGACTATTTCATTGCTGACAGATTCAACATTAGCTTTTGGTAAGTCAACTAGAAAAATATGCTCTTGTCTACCCTTTTTAGTAATAGAAGGTATTACATGAACATTTTTTGCTCCTTTTTTCATCAATTTTTCTATTACAAAAGGAACCTGTTCATTAGTTATATTGTCTACATTGAACATCAGTAGCATATATATCCTCCAATATAATTATATATTTTATTCAATATCTGCTATAATTCTTTCAACTGTTTTTCCAACTTTTTCTGCCTGTTTTTTTGCTCCAGGAATTGCAGCCGTTATTTCAGCCCCGTTTTCAGCTCTTTCTGCAGCTTCTTCCACATCAAGTTTACCCATTGCTACAGCAACAGCTGCCGGAACAATTATATTAATCGTACAACAGCCAATATACATTAGTTCTTGAGCTACTGCAGAAGCAATAGTAATTGGAGCAGATAATTCTTCTTTTTTATTTAGTACAGCATCTGGAACCACTTTGTGAGCTAAACCTTCTAATTTTATTTCTTGACCATCAATAGTGATAATAGCATCTATATCAGCATCAAATCCCCAGAATTTCTTTGCAAATGGATTATCTCTATGAGCTCCACCTTTTAATTTAGTAAATTTAATTTTAATATCTTTACCAAACATGTCACTAAATACCTTGGCAGAACTTTCTTCAACTTTTTTCAGTCTTTCTTGATCCATCTCATAACAAATATCCTCTATTTCTTTTCCATTATCAAACTCCTCATATGCTTTTAAAGCTCTTCTATATATCGCATTAGTTTTTACACCTTCAGTTGCCTCTATAATTGCTCTGCTAACAAGACCTGGATAAACATGATCAGCTTTATGAGCAACAGTATTAGCAGATACTGAAGAAATTTCAGGATCAAACCACTGAGTATTTTTTATATTTTTAATTACTTCAACTGTTTTATCTAAATCACCCTCATTATCAATCAATACATTCATTGAGACAACACAATCCGATACTAAATGTGCTAAGGGAGGATTTACTGGTCCACCACCATAACCAGCTCCAATATTTGGTGCTTCTTCAAAAGCCGCCAGCATTTCATTAAAGGTCATCATTCCAACAACAGTAGGCGCTCCAATATCTTTTAAAATCATTCCTAAATCTCCTATTAAAGTTGCAGTATCATATTCTTTTCTGCTGCCTCTTAAATGAAGTGTCTCAGGAAGTCCCGCAGCTTTAACAGCACCTTTACCAGCTAAATAACCTGTTCCTTTTTTGAAGAATGCTGCATGCTCTTCACTTATCATTCCATCAGGATTAACGATTTCTAATACAGCCGCTGCAGAAATCATTGCACACATTATTGGTGAAGGAGAAATTCCAGCACCTCTATAAGTTTTTTGCATAGCTTCAACAGCAATTTTAGTTCCATTTAGAGTTATATCCTCATAGGTAATATCTTCTCCCAAAACACTGTGTCCATAAACTGCTCCGCCAGCTACAAATGCAGGAACATCAGCGCCGTCTACCCGACAGAGTTCACCATTTTGCATTGCAGTATATAATGCCTGAACTGCAGCAAATCCTGACACTTTATTTGTCAGTTTTGAAGTTGGTATAGAAGCAACACCTGTCCTTTGAGCTCCGGCTTTCATTCTTGCCATTGCACCAAGCTTTCTGTTACCTGCTGGTACACCAGCACGTGCATCAGTCCCCACGATATTTAACAATACAGCCGAAATTAGTGCAGCATTAGCAGGAGTGGCACCGGCTTTTTTTGCTGCTTTGATTCCTTTTTCTAAAATATAATCGACAGGAAGATCTGATAAATTTGCATCTTTTAACTTAATATTTCTTCCATCTAAAATTTCTTTTGTCATTGCATTAGCAGATGCAAAAGCAGCCATATTTAACATACCATGTCCATGAGCAAGGGCTTCAATTCTATCACTAGTCGTGTTTTGAACATTTGAATTTATTGCACCCATCACAGCAAATAATTCTTTTTGCATTAAAACGTCCCCCTCATAATTATTTTATTTCAAATATTCTAACTATTTTAATAATTCAAGATTATATAAGATTTTCCTTTTTTTAAAAAAATAATTATTTAAAGTTAGAAATTATTTGTTTTCTTTATCCTTATATAGCTCTTTATCTGCCTTAATAAATACTTCTTCTAAATTATCAGAATGATTTTCTTTAGCAGCAAAACCAATCGAAATACCCAAATTTTTATATTCTTTTTGTTCTCTAGCTTTTTCTTTTATTCTTTCACTAATTTCAGCTGCGATTTCTTTAGGCGTTTCTGGAAGTAAAATCGCAAATTCATCTCCACCAATTCTGGCAACTATATCCTCATCGCGAAAATTATTTTTTATGATTTCAGCCGCTTTGATAATATATTTGTCTCCAATTTTATGACCGAAATTATCATTTATGTATTTTAAATCATCTAAGTCACCAATTATTATAGAAATTGGTATATTTCTTGATTGATTAAGTCTTTCCAATTCTTTCTCGAAATATCTTCGATTATAAAGCCCTGTCAATTCATCATGAAAAGAAAGGTATTTAAGTTCTATTTCTATTTCTTTTTCTTTACTGATATCATTTGCTGCTATAATTACCTCTGAAACAGCTCCAGCCGCTAAAATGATTTCAACCTTGTATTTTAGATAAACATCTTTATTCCAGTGGGTAGTATAATTAATTTCGCCTTCTAGAACTTCCTGATAATCAGATGCTAAAAATTCATCATTCCAGATTTCTTTAACTTTGTTAATATTATTTAAGTTAAATTTCTTTACTTCCTCTTTATTTGGAGCTCCTAACAACTCAACCATATCTTGATTTACATCTATTATATTACCTTTGATGTCACAGGTTAATAAGCCAACTGGACTGTTTTTAAATAATTTTTCATATTTGCTTTTACTTGTTTTTAATTTCTTGCTCAGCTTATAATAGCTGACTAATAATATTAAAATACTCAACAAAAAAACAAAAAAGAAAGCACTTATAAACTTATTATCAATTAAAAATTTTGCCTTTTCAGTCCAATAATAACTGGATATTCCAAAACTATTTTCTTGCTCAGGAGTTGGAAAAACAAAATACAGCAGCTGCGATTGATTATTTATATTTCTGCCATATGAGATATCAGTCATTAATTGAGGATATTGAAGTTGGTCAATAATCTCAGTTCCATCAGTTGCAACTAAACTAATAGTTTCTCCATTATTGCTTAGTTTAAAATTTGTATGCAGTTGACCTTCATCGGTTTCGTCATCGGTCCAAATTAATAAAAGACCACCTGGTTCTATTATAAAATCTTGATTTGGATTAAACTGCCAGCGATTTAGATTATCTGTTTTATCAGATAAATAATAACCGGAAAGATTTACTGGTTGATCACTAATATTTTTTAATTCTATCCAGTCTTCAAAATCAGAATCACTGTCTTGAATAGTTGCTTGGTTTGAGGCCATTATTTCATTAATTATAATTTTCTCTGCTAAAACTGCTGTATTTATGGAAACAATAAATATAATAAGTAATAAAAAAAGAAAAATAAATCTTTTGTTTAACTTCAACTGCAGTCCTCCTACCACTTTTATAATAGTTAATTTTTTTGTGTATAATAAAATATTGAATCAATTATATCATTTTGATCCAAAAATTAAAAATAGTAAATAAACTAAGCTGATTATTCTGTTCCATCTCCATGAGCATAACGGCTGGCAGCTGCTGCAGCAATACCGGCAACAAGATCATCTAAAAAAGTGTTAACTTTTCCATCTTTTTTAGTATCAAGTTTTTTTATTATTCCAAATTTCTTTTTATCTAAAAATCCATAACTAGTCAAGCCAATAGTCCCATAAAGATTTACAATTGAAAGTGGAATAATCTCATCTATCCCATAAAGTCCTTCATCAGTATCTATGATACTCTGAATAGGGTCTGGCAGCTGCTTTTTCTCGGCCAGCTGATCCAGAGCAACTCCTTTTAAAATTGCATGGGCCACCTCACGCTTTTTTAAAACAGCATCAACGTTTTCAAGACAAATTTCCAAACTTATATCAGGATTATAAGGTTTTTTTGACATCCTCCCCGCCCGTTCGTTAACACTCACAAACGAGGATTCCTAAAAGAAACTTTCACCGAAACTCTCTTTTGTATTACGAAAAGCTAGTTTCGATATTAGGCCATCGAGGCCGTCACGAGGTTGTCGAATGATTAGAAGACAGTCTATTTCTAGTAGCCCAATTCGACTTCGACTTTAGGCTGTGCCATCAGCCCTCCTGAGATAGCCGACTATACATTTCAATAGTATAATCCTAGCATTATGCTAATATAGGCACTCAGGCACTTAGACTATTACCATCTAAGCAGATTGTTGCTCTAAATATTTATTAGCTATGTTTCTACTTGCATTTAAATCAGAGTGGATATGATTACCACACTCACAAGAGTATAGATTAGCTTTGCGATTAGATTTTTTAATTTTGTTGCATTTAGAACAACTCTGGGAGGTATATTTAGGATTTATATATTCTACCTTGATCCCAGCTAATTCAGCCTTATATTCAATAAACTGTTGCAGTTGATAGAAAGTCCAGCTATGGAGGTTTCTGTCTGCTCTATTAAGACTCTTAGCAGTATTTCGGATATTCTCTAGATTTTCCATAATTATAGTGCCAACTTTCTCCTGCACAGCAAGATTGACTAATTGGCGACTAATTTTATGGTTTAAATCAGTCATCCATCTCTGCTCTTTGTCATTAATATTTTTAATAGCTTTAACTTTTTTAGATTGACCCAGTTTTCTTCTTAACATACGATACTTTTTGCGGATAAAACCTGCTTGTTTACCATTGTGGAATTGGCGATTAATTTCTTTGCCTTGGGGATTTTTAACACTGGCAACCGCTAGTTGACGAAGCCCTATGTCAATTCCCATTAGATTAGAGTTATTGGTTTTTTTAGCTGCAATTTTAATTGTTACAGCAAAATACCACTTGCCTCTTTTGTAGAAGAGACTGGCTTTACCCAATTTGCAGCCACTCTCGATATGCTGCTGCAGTTTTTCAAATCTTTCAGTCTGCTTAACAGGGAAGGCAAATCTCTGACATTTAGTAGTATAAAGAGGGATTGAAATAATATGGTGATCAATTTCATAATTTTGATTATTATAGCAGATAGGTTGATTCTCTTTAAACTCTATATTTTCTTTTTTAGAGTTAGACTTTAAAAACCGTTTATAGAGAGCTTTAACTTCTCTAATATTCTGATTTTTAACAGCAGAGGGGAGGCTAATCTCTTTAAAATCAGAAGAACTCAATTTAGTTTCTCCTGCTTTAAGTTTGGCAGCGATAGCCTGACGATTCTTAACTACTTCTGCAATATTATTTAAGAATATATTTTCTTTTCTTTTAGTTGGTTTTAATAACTCCAGCACATATGTTATTTGCATATTAATCACCTTTTTCACTAATTATTAATATCAATGATATTTTAAGACAATGCAAAAAACTTTATTACTAAGTATATTATACCACTAAAAGAACAAACGTTCAACAAATATAAAGCTTTTTAACTATAAATTAGCCGATTCATCCCCGCCCATTGACATAAGCGAGGCTTTCTCGGCTAAATTCGGTAATTCTTCCATTGATTCTTTCATGTTATTTTTCATTTTTTACACCTCTTTTAATGATTTAATTTTATTTTTTGAATTAAATGTTTTTACTAATTAATTTATTTTTTCAGTCTTTTTTTGTCCTATTAGTTTATTTTCTTCGTCAAAGCTATTAAACCTTTTTGTGAAAAAATATTCTATAAGATAAGCTGATATGAAAAAATCCTTAGTGACAGAAAAATCTCTCACTAAGGAAATTAATGAATCATAGCTAATTTTTAATTTGCATTGGCAGGATTCAGATATTTTAAATATTTCATATCCTCTGAAAGAATTATAGTTGTCCTTTCTTTAAGAGAATTCTTATAAGACTGTAGACTGCGCCAGAATTGATAAAATTCTGTGTCCTGACTGTAAACATCACTATAAACCTTAAGGGCTTGGGCATCTCCCTGACCCCGAAGTTCCTGTGCTTTCTTTTCAGCCTGAGCACCAATGATTTCAGATTCCTTATCAGCTTCTGCCTTAATTATTTCAGATTCTCTTTGACCTTGAGCTCTTATTTGTTTAGCGCGCTGTTTTCTTTCTGAAGACATTCTCTCATAAACAGCTTCTTCGTTAGCTTCAGGTAAATCAGCTCTCTTAATTTTGACATCTATCAAATGAATTCCATAATCTTTTAGCTGTTTTCTACTTTTTTCAGTTATAGAATTAAGATAAGTAATTCTTTTTTCAGAAACAATATTATCAAAAGTTTCTGAAGCCAATTTATTACGGAGGTTGGAATAAACAATATCATCAATCCTGGTCTGAGCTAAAGTCCGCTGTCCACTCATTGACTGCACAAATTTAAGCGGATCATCAATTTTCCAAAGTGCATAATTATTAACCAGTAAGTGTTTTTTATCAGAGGTAATCAGCTTTCGCGGCTCTATATCATAAGATAAAATTCTATCTTCAAGATAAATAACATTTTGAACAAAGGGCATTTTAAAATGCAGCCCCGGTTCCTTAGAAATCTTTACTACCTCACCGAACTGTTTTACAACTGCTGTTTTGGTTTCATCAACGGTAAAAGTAAAAAAGTTGTAAGCCATTACGATAACTAAAATCACCATTAGAAATGTTAGTAATTTTTTCATTTACTTTCACCTCCGGTATTTCTTAATTTATTTAAATCAAGTAATTTTAAAACAGAATTACCATCTTCACTTTTAGGTAAAATAATTTTATCTGTTTTTGGTAAAACATCTTCTAATGCTTCAATATAAAGTCTGGTTCTGGTAACTTCTTTACTTCCCATCCGATATTCAGTTAAAACGTTTTTGAATTTAGCAACATCACCTTCGGCTCGAGCAACTTTTTCCTCTTTATATGCTTCAGCCTTATTTACCACATGCGCAGCTTTTCCTTCTGCCTGAGGGATGACCTCATTAGCATATGCAGTGGCCTGATTAATATAATTTTCTTTATTTTCTTTGGCACTATTTACATCATCAAAGGCTGCTGTTACGGGCTGGGGTGGATTTGCATCCTGCAATTTAACATTTTCCACCATCATACCTGTATCATAAATATTTACCAATTTCTGCAGTCCAGAGTGAACCTGTTGAGCTATTTCTCCCCTGGAAGTAGTTATAATATCCTCAAAATTAGTTTTTGCTACTTCTTCTCTCATTACTGCCTCAGCCATTTCTTTTAAGAGAGTCCTGGCGTCTATAACATTAAAGGCATAATTTTCAGCATCCTGAATTTTATACTGTACAGCAAATTCAATATGGACTATATTGTTATCAGCTGTCAGCATCAATGCCTCTTCCTTATTTGATTCGTACCTAGGATTAGGTGGAGGTGAGATTGTTTCATACCCCACTTCGATTTTACGAACCGACTTGACATCAACTGGTATTACTGTTTCTACTGGTGCAGGAATATGATAATGGAGACCTGGTCCAACAGTCCTCACATGCTTGCCAAATCGTTTGACAAGTCCGACTTCTGGTTCATCAATAGTGTGTAACCCCTGTGCAGCCCAGAGAGCTATAATTGCAAATACAATTATCCAGATGTTAATTCCTCCCAGATATTTTTGCATAGATGATTTAAAATTATTTAGCTGCTCTTTTAAATCATTTTTATCTAAGTTCTTGTTATTTAGATCTTCATTCATTTCTTAACCTGCCTCCTTACTATTAAAACTATTAATCGATTTTTAAACAAATTCGAATTGATTATATAACATAATAGACAATAATTAAAACCTAATTGCTCATATTTAGCATTTTACTTAATCTAAGATAAAAAAAACAGCCCCCAGATAGAGGCTGTAAAATATCTGCTTTATTCTTTTTTGAAGTTTACCAGCTAATAATTTCTAAGATTTCTGGCAGTCATCTGCTGATATAGTCTATCAGTATCTTCTTTAGTACATAATTCAGTTCCAGGAGTCATAACTGCAGCAGATCCAGCTGCCAGACCGTAATAAAAGGAGTCTTTTAAACTATCGCCTCTAGCCAAACTTAAAACTATCCCGGCTACCATACTGTCTCCAGCACCAACTTTGCTTTTGATGGGAACAGTTGGAGGACGCATAAATTCTGTTTGCTGTTCACTGACCAATAGCGCTCCTCCAGCACCAATAGAAATTACAATTGCCTGACATGCTTTATTATTTACAAGTTTTTGTGCTTCTTTAATTATTTGATCTTCATCTTTTAATTCTTTACCTATTAAATCCTGAAATTCTCCAAGGTTTGGTTTGATTAAAAATACCCCTTCTTCTATAGCTAATTTCAAAGGTGGTCCAGAAACATCAACTATTACTTTTGCCCCTCTTTTTTTAGCAGCAGCTGCCATTTCTGCATAAATGTCATCACTAACTCCCTCAGGAATACTGCCGCTGATAACTAGATAATCTGGAAAAGGTTTTAATTGATTTAATATCTTGAATATTTTTTTATATTCCTGATCACTAATCTCAGGGCCGGGCATCCCAAATCTATACTGTAAATTAGAAGCTTTTTCACTAATGATTAGATTTTCTCTAGTCTCAGCTTCAATTTTTACAGCCTCTTTGTTTAAATTTTCGTCTGCCAGCAGTTTATCTAATTTTCGGCCTGTAAAACCACCGGATGTATAGAGTAACAGAGAATCTTCACCCAATTTTTTAATTGCCCTGGAAACATTTATTCCGCCTCCACCAGGCTCAAAAACTGGTTTATCACAATATAATTTATCTTCTGCCTTAACATGATCAACACTCGAATTTTTATCAATGGTTGGATTTAAAGTAAAAGTAACTATATTATTCATATTTCTCCTTTCCTCTAACTAGAGTCCGAAAAACTAATACTTTATTAATTTAATTTTTGATTCTTCCAATAATTTTTCAGCAAATTCATCGGAATAAGCATTTTTATAATAGATTTTATCAACACCAGCATTAATCAAAATTTTAGTGCAAATTATACAGGGTTGATGAGTGCAGTAAACTGCTGCCCCTTCAGTTTTAACACCATGAAATGCAGCCTGAGCAACTAAATTCTGTTCCGCATGAACACCTCTGCAAATTTCATGTCTTTGACCACTTGCAACCCCCATTTCTTCTCGCAAACAGCCTGTTACTTCACAGTGAGTAATATCTTTAGGTGCCCCATTATAGCCAGTTGCCAGAATTTTTTTATTTTTGACTAAAACTGCACCAACTTCCCGCCTCAAACAGCTTGCTCTTGTAGCAGCCAGTTCTGCCATTTTCATAAAATATTCATCCCAATCTGGTCTATCCAATCTGATTCCTCCCACTCTCAGTCAATCTTTCTCTAATCATACCATTTTCTATTATCTAATTGCAAAAAAAAAAGACCAATATTGCTATTGGCCTTCAATCTATTTATGAAATATAAGCTTTATTTTTTTTATCGTCAATTTTTTTTAGCTCTTTTTCGGAATTAAGAAATTCTTTTAAATAGTCTCCTACTACTTCTAAATGCTTAGATTCTTCAATTAAATCATCTATTAATTCTTTTATTCTAGCTAAAGATTCTATCTTATCCAAGGAAAGTTTAGTCACAAGTTTTTTATCACTTAAAAGTTTTCTGCAATTAACAAAATGTACTATTTCTTCTTCACTAATTTGATTAAGATGATCCCCCTCTAGCTCAAGGCATCTTCTGGCTTCAGCAATTTCGGAAAGCTTATATTTTTCTTTAAGTTTTAAAGCGGTTAAAATTTCTGTAGGTACTATATCTGGATACAGAGCATTTCCATTTTCAACTTTAATACGAGAGATAACCCCTTCTCTAGCCCAATCACGCAGAGTCAGATCAGTATAAACTAATGGGATTTTTTCCCCAATAACTTCTTCTACCAGATGTCGAGCACTACTCAAGGAAATCATAATATCAAACCCTTTCCTGTGCTTCTAACACTGCTTTAAAAATAATTTTTAATTACTATTATTTTCTTCGTGAAAAAAATCCTGAAGATGACCTTCGGTTATTCTCCATTTCCTGGCAATTTTCTTGGCCTTTAATTCTTTTTGATTAATCAACTTTACTACTGAATCCCGGGAGATTTTTAGCATACTAGCTACCTCATCTGTTGTATAAACCTTCATCTAATCCTCTCCTTTCTCTATAATTAAATTATAACATTTATAATTTAATTTTTCAAGCTTCTAGACGGTTTTGAATATACTTTGACATAGTTTTGAACCTTTTTGAAATTATTTAAAAATAAATTTATTTCAATGTTTCTCCCTCATTTAAAATATTAAAACCATTTTTCCTAACTAATTTTTCCTTAATTTTATCCTGATCTAAGATTCTATTAGTATGGTTAAAATGAGTGAAATATATCTTATTTTTCTCTGACTCATCTAAATCTGACAGCAATTTGATAGTCTCTTTGATCGGGGGATGGGGAACCTGAGCTAGATCTCGACCTCTAATTTCTCCTAATTCCTCTTTGTCAAAAAATGTTCCATCAATAAAAGCATAATCAACCCTTTTAATAATCTTTCTAAACTTCTGCTCAAAGTTTGACCAGCTGTCAAAATCAGGCAGGTACAAAAATCTTTTGCTGCCAGCAGTTACAATAAAGGCTGCTGTATCAGCGTGTTCATTACGGTGTTCAACTTCCACTGCTGTAAACGAAATATTTTCACTGAGCTGATATTTTTCTTCAAATTCAAAAACTACTGCTTTTAAATTATTATTTTTAAATAAATCGGACCAGGGGGCATTATTTTTTAGAAAATTATACATTTTTTGGCTTAAATAAAGAGGAAAATTAGAAATATTTAAAGCTTCTTTCCCCAGATACATTAGCCCTGTATAATGGCCAAGATGAGCATGTGTCAATAAAATACCGCTCAGGTGTTTAGTTCCTAATTTATCTGCTTCAGCCAACAGATTCAAGTTATCTAACTGCTCCGAAAAAGAAGGCGTGGCATCAAGCATAAAAGTCTTTTTCTCGATTTTATCCACAACTGCAATTGAGCTCTGAAGACGCTTTATAGACCTGTCATTTCTGGCTGCCTTACAGTGAACACAGCTGCAGTTCAACTGTGGATAACCTGCATCCTGAGCTGTACCAAGCACTTTAATTAAAGTTGAATTATCCAATCATTGTACTCCTTTCTAAATCAGCATCTGTTTTTTTATCTGCTCTGGCAATACTAAAACCTGTAATGCTGTAAATAATATTAATTAAAATAACTAAGATCGGAAAAAATAAATAAGGTATAAAAGCTGTTGCTTCAGCTCCCAGCATATTGGCAGCAAAAATAGCAGGTACACTCCAGGGGACTAAAGTAATTCCAACAGTTCCAGCTGCTTCGACTGTTCTACTTAAATTTTTAGTATGTAGTCCAAATTTATTGTAGCTTTCCTTAAACAGACTGGCTGGGATAATTATCGCCAAAATCTGGGCCCCGGTACTGAAACCAATTAAAAAAGTAGAAATAATAGCAGTTAAACCTAATTGCTTTTCATTTTTAATCAATGAGATAAACTTATTTAAAATTGCATCTAAAATTCCTACTTCCCGCATTATACCACCTAGAGCTGTGGCAATAATTAAGAGAATAATAGTTCCTCCCATAGATGATATGCCGCCGCGATTTAAAAGACTATCCAGCATTTGCTGGCCTGTACTGCCCCGATAACCAAAACTGAAAGCGGAAAATACTTCTTTAATTGTGGAGCCCTGAAAAACTAAGGCAAATAATCCCCCGATAAAAGAGACTGAAATTAAGGCAGGAATTGCCGGAATCTTCTTTACAGCCAGTATGATTGTTAATACGGGAACTAACAGGAGTACTGGTGAGATATTAAAAATAGTCTCCAGTCCGTTAATTAAACTGTTAATTTCATTAATTCCAGAACTATTTGAGGCCATCTGATTAATTCCTAAAAAATAATATAGTACTAAAGAAATTAAAAAGGCTGGAATTGTATCCCAGAACATATGCTCTATATGTTCAAAAAGATCACATTCTGCTATTGCTGGTGCAATATTTGTTGTATCAGAGAGTGGAGATATTTTATCTCCAAAAAAAGCTCCTGAAATAACAGCTGCAGCCGAAATTGCTGCGGGAAAACCCATCCCATTTCCAACTGCCATTAGTGCTATTCCAACTGTTGCAATTGAGGTGAAAGAAGTTCCAGTACTTGTTGAAACCACTGCGGTAATTAGTGCTGCTAAAGGCAGAAAAATAGATGGATTAATAATTTTAAGTCCATAATAGATTAGTGAAGGTATAATTCCACTTAAAATCCAGGTTCCAATTATTGAACCAACAATAATTAAAATAAATACAGGCTGTAGTGCCTGACTGACTCCTTTTTTTAATCCATTTTCTAGTTCATTCCAACTCTTTCCATAATAGGCACCGACAAAGGCTGCTGCAGCTGTGCCGCTGAGCAGGGGAATTAGCATCCCTACTTTCCAGATAAATACTGATAAAGCTCCGGCTGTTAAAAGGACAAATACCGGTATTAATGCTGCTGCAAAAGAAATCTGCTTACTCTTATCCTCGTTACTCATTATAATTCCTCCTTGATTTTTTTGGTTTTAAATATAAAAAAGCCGCCCCTTAAACAGGACGACTTAATTTCGCGGTACCACCTGAATTAATCTGCAAAACAGATTCACTCTCTTGGAAGCAATAACTTCCTCACCCTCTAACGTGGGATAACGTCAAGACTTACTAAAAATTCAGTCCGAAACTCAAAGGTGTAATTCAGCCTTTTAGGCTTACTGGATCCTTATCAAAGTTTTTAATTTAATTTAATTTTATTATTAAAAGTATATCTCATTATTTTAAACATTGTCAAGATTTATTTTTCCAAATTTTTAAATTATAGCTAAAAATGAACACTGCTTTTTGATTATTTAATTTTTCTAATCCAGCCCTCTGGAGCCTCAATAACTCCCAGCTGCATTTTGGTTAGGATTTCATATATCTTTTTAATAACCGGACCAACGTTATTCATTCCATTTGAAAATTCTACTTCTTCTTGACCATTAACCACTTTTCCAATTGGTGAAATAACTGCAGCCGTTCCACAGAGACCTGCTTCTGTAAAGTCTTCTAACTCTTCAAATCTGACCTTTCTTTCAATTACTTCTAGATCCAGGTAATTTTTAGCTAGATAGATAATTGATCTTTTGGTGATTGAAGGTAAAATTGAATTAGATTTCGGAGTCACCAATTTATTATCATCTGTAATCAGAATAATATTGGCACCTCCACTTTCTTCAATATAGCTTCTGGTTGCTGCATCTAAAAATAGATTTTCATCAAAACCATCTTCATGGGCCTTAACAGTCGTGTTTAAGCTCATGGCATAATTGAGACCTGCTTTTAAATGTCCGGTCCCCTTAGGCGCGGCTCGATCGTATTCACTGACAGTTAGAGTTATTGGTTTTGCTCCTCCCTTAAAATAAGGGCCAACTGGAGTTGAATAAAGTCTAAACTGATATTCAGTAGCAGGTTTAATCCCAATTACCGGGGTTGATGCAAAGATATAAGGTCTTAAATATAAAGAAGCCCCTGTTCCATATGGAGGTACCCAGTCCTGATTGGCTTCTACTACCTGATCTACAGCTTCTAAAAATCTCTCTTCTGGAAAAGGTGGAATTCTTAAACCTTTTGCAGACTGGACCATCCGCTCTGCATTTAAATCCGGTCTAAAGGTAACTATACTGCCATCTTTAGCTGTATAAGCTTTTAAACCTTCAAATACCTGCTGGCAGTACTGTAAAACTCCTGCACTCTCATTGATTACTATATTGGGGTCAGAAATCAACTGCCCCTCACCCCAGCTGCCGTCCTTATAATTTGCTATGTACCTCTTATCAGTCTCATGATACTGAAATCCTATGTTTTTCCAATCTAAATTTTTTTTAGTCATCTACTATCTACTCCCTACTTCTTATTTTATAAAACTAAATTAAAACTTGGTCAGATGAGACAAATTAATCACCTTCAGTTTTAAATTTATTACTATTATCATAACATTTTTTTAGCTGTTATTGCAAAAAAAAGACAAAATATTGTTCTTTTAAATTTTAGTAATCATACTCTATCTTTTCTTTAACTAAATCATCGATCAATTCCAGCTCACTAAAATTACCAATTTAATTTAAACCTATTATATAATTCTAGATAAAAAATTAGACTCTTAAAGCAATTAAAAAATCCCTGGCTGAGCTTAAATGCCAACCAGGGAACTGAAATTTACTTTAATAATTTGTGATAATCCTGGATTGCTTTCAGCTCATAATCACTGTTAATTTCAGCTTCAATACCTGCTGCACTGGCTCTAGCAGCATTTGTTGTTGTTATATATGGTATCTTATACTTAATAGCTGCTGAACGAATATAACTGTCATTTTCAATTCCTTCTTTGCCAATGGGGGTATTGATTATCAGCTGAATCTCGCCATTTTTTATAGCATCTACAATATTGGGACGACCATGACCCAATTTGTTGATCAGCTCACTTTCTATCCCCTGCCGATTCAGAAATTCTCCTGTACCCTCAGTTGTCAGAATTTCGAAATCCAGGTCTTTTAATTTCTGAGCTGTGTCCACTATTTTCTCTTTATCCTTATCATTAACTGTAATTAAAACTTTGCCTGAAGTAGGAAGTTCCAATCCGGCTGCTGTCTGAGCTTTATAGAAAGCCTGCGCATAAGTGCTGGCAATGCCCATTACCTCACCAGTTGCTTTCATTTCAGGTCCTAAAACAGCATCCACATGCTCAAATTTATCAAAAGGAAAAACAGCCTCTTTAACTCCAGTATATGGAACGTCTTTTTCTTTTAGATTTAAAGATGCAAGTGATTCTCCCAGCATCAATCTAGTGGCAAGTTTTGCCATATTGATTCCGGTCACCTTACTGACAAGAGGCACAGTTCTGGAAGCTCTTGGATTGGCCTCAATAATATAGACTTTTCCTTCATAGATTGCAAATTGAATATTCATTAAACCTACAACATCAAGAGCAGATGCTATTTTTGCAGTATAATCTTTAATGGTTTCAAGCTGGTGCTCAGTAATTTCTAAAGAAGGAATGGCACAGGCACTATCACCTGAATGGATTCCTGCTTCTTCTATATGCTCCATTACTGCAGCCACAAAAGTATCCTCACCATCTGTTAGAGCATCAACTTCAGCTTCTAATGCATCTTCTAAAAATTTATCTATTAAAACAGGATGCTCGGCTGAAACTTCTGCCACCTGTGATTCTAAATAGTTTTCCAGACTTTTTTGATCATAAACTATTTCCATTCCTCTTCCTCCCAGAACATAGGAAGGTCTGAGCATCAGGGGATAACCAATCTGTTCTGCAATTTTGTGAGCTTCGGCAGCTGATCTTGCAATATCACTTTCCGGCTGTGGAATCTCTAACTCATTCATTAACCTTCTAAATTCTTCTCTATTTTCAGCAAAATCAATACTTGCCGGTGAGGTTCCTAAAATATTAACTCCTGCCTCTTCCAATTCTTCGGCTATATTAAGTGGAGTCTGACCACCAAACTGAACGATGACACCTTCTGGTTTTTCTTTTTCGTAGATTCGCAAAACATCTTCAGCAGTTAGCGGTTCAAAATATAGTTTTGAAGAAATATCATAGTCTGTAGAAACCGTCTCTGGATTACAGTTAACCATAACCGAATCATAACCTAATTCATCTAAGGTAAAAGATGCATGAACACAGGCATAATCAAATTCTATACCCTGGCCAATTCTATTGGGACCTCCACCTAAGATCATAACTTTTTTAGAGTCTGAGGTAGGAATCTTCTCCTCAGCTAAATTATAAGAAGAATAATAATACTCTCCTTCGGCCCCACTTACTTTAACTAAATCAAAGTTGTCATTTTCAACCGCATATTTGCGAGCTTTTCTAAACTTCTTTTCGTCATAATTTAAGAGCTCAGATAAATATTTATCTGAAAACCCTTTTTCCTTTGCTTCTACTAATATTTCTGAAGGCAGCCGCTTACCTTTATATTTTAGCAGCCTATTCTCTAGTTCTACTAATGCTTCCATTTCTTCTAAAAACCAGCTTGAAATATGCGTTATTTTCTGAATATCTGAAATTGATGCTCCTTTTTTCATTGCCTCATATATCAAAAAATGCCTTTCACTAGAAGGTGTTCTTAAGCGGTCTAAAATTTCTGCTTTTTCTAGTTTTTTAAATTCTGCTATATTTCCAAATCCGGATCTTTTAATTTCCAGTGACCTAATTGCCTTTTGAGCAGCCTCAGCATAAGTTTTACCGATACTCATTGCCTCACCTACAGCCTTCATCTGAGTTCCCAGTTTATCTTCGGCTCCAGGAAATTTTTCGAAAGACCAGCGAGCATATTTAACTACTACATAATCTCCACCCGGCTTATACTCAGCTAGATTTTTCCCATTATAATATGGTAATTCATCTAAATTAATCCCTACAGATAATTTAGTGGATATTCTGGCTATTGGAAAACCAGTTGCCTTAGAGGCCAGCGCAGATGAACGAGAAGTTCTGGGATTCATCTCTATAATTACAAGTCTATCTTCTTCCCTGTTATATGCAAACTGAAAGTTAGCACCTCCGATTACTCCAATTGCATCTGCTATTTTGTAGCTGTAATCTTCAATTCTTTGTTGTACATCTTCATCTATTGTCAGCATTGGTGCAACACAGAAACTATCTCCTGTATGCACTCCCATTGGGTCAACATTTTCGATAAAACAAATAGAAATTTTCTTTTCTTTCTGATCTCTAACTAGCTCAAGTTCAAGCTCCTGCCAGCCCAATACAGCTTCTTCAATTAAGATTTGGTCAATCATACTGGCTGCTATTCCATTTTCAGCAATGTTTTTAAGTTCTTCTAAATTATAGACCAAACCACCACCGCTACCTCCCATAGTGTATGCGGGTCTAACAACTACAGGAAAACCCATTTCCTTTGCAATCTTCACTGCTTCCTCCACATTATAGGCCGGTAAACTTTTGGGCATTGGAACCCCCAATTTTTCCATTTCTTCTTTAAAGAGAATCCTATCTTCTCCCCGTTCAATTGCTTCGGGCTGAATTCCTATAATTTCTACCTCATTTTTTGCTAAAACTCCTGATTCATAAAGTTCTGAAGCCAGGTTAAGTGCTGTCTGACCACCTAAGTTAGATAAAAGCGCATCAGGTTTTTCTTTTTTTATAATCCTCTCAATACTTTCTGCTGTCAGCGGTTCAATATAGGTTCGATCTGCCATCTCGGGGTCTGTCATAATTGTTGCTGGATTCGAATTAACAAGTACTATTTCATAATTTTCTTCCATCAAAGCCTTACAAGCCTGAGTTCCAGAATAATCAAATTCACATGCCTGACCAATTACTATCGGGCCAGATCCAATAATCAAAATCTTATTTAAATCTTTTCTTTTTGGCATTAATTCTTTCCTCCTCAAATTCTTTTGCCTTGTATATAGATTTTAGATAAAAAGCCAATTTCCTGCTTAAAGATATTATTTTTGATTTATTAAATATTTTAACAAATTAAAGCCGTCCCTTTTAAAGGACGGCTAATTGTTTAAATTACACTTAGAATGTGTTGAAAAAATTTACTTATTTGTTGATTACTAATTTTTTGAAGTCTTCAGTTTGTTTTTTAATAGCTGTTTCAGTGGGAAGTCTTTCAATACTGGAAGCACCAAAGAATCCAACTACATTTTCTGTATTTTCTAGAACATATTTCGCATCATCTGGCATTGCAATTGGACCACCATGACAGATCACCATTAGATCTTTGTTTACACTATGTCCTGCATCTGCAATTCTTTGAACCTTTTTCGCACTTTCTTCCAGAGTCAGCGCAGTTTCTGCACCAATACTGCCGCTGGTTGTTAAACCCATATGTGCTACCAGAACGTCAGCTCCAGCTTCTGCCATTGCTTTAGCATCTTCTTCATCAAATACATATGGTGCAGTAAACAGATCAAGTTGATGAGCTTTTCTGATCATTTCTATTTCTAAATCATAGCCCATTCCTGTTTCTTCTAAATTTTGTCTGAAAACACCATCAATTAAACCTACAGTAGGAAAATTCTGCACCCCAGAAAAACCCATATCCTTAAGATCTTTTAAGAAATTATCCATTAATCTAAATGGGTCTGTACCACAGACACCAGCCAGGACTGGAGTTTCTTTGGCTACCGGCAGCACTTCATCTGCCATTTCTACAACTATCCCATTTGCATCACCATAGGGCAGCAATCCGGCAAGAGAACCTCTTCCTGCCATTCTATATCTACCAGAATTGTAGATAATTATTAAATCTACTCCACCTTTTTGGGCAAATTTAGCAGAAATACCAGTTCCTGCACCAGCTCCAACTACACTTTTTCCTTTTGCTATTTCCTGTTCTAATTTCTTTCGAACCTCTTGACGTGTAAATGCCATTTTTAGTCCCCCTTTATATTTTGAAATTAACCTTAATATTCAGCCTTCGTTATTCAATTATGTTGAACTTTAATTTAAGCTCAACCTTCAATTAATTCAATCATTTTTTTTGCAAGAGCAAGTGCATATTCTTCATCATTAATATGCAGGTCTTTTTCGATTAGTTCTACCTTATCTTGATCAATATTTTTTCTTAATGTTTCAAAAAGCATTTTATCTTCTTCTGCACCATAAAAAGCTTGTCCCTCTGCATCAATCATTGAAACACCTTTAAGCGGCAAGAATAATGTTGTTTTAGATTCAGCTTTATTAAGTTTTTCTGAAATAATTTCAGCCAGTTTTTTGTTTTCTGCCACTGTTGTTCTCATTAAGGTCACTGTAGGATTATGCTTATATAGATTTCTATTTTCAAATTCTTTAGGAACTGTATCTAGAGGACCAAAATTAACCATATCTAAGGCCCCAGTTGAAACAACCTGTGGTACACCTTCTTTTCCAGCCGCTTCCAAACGATCAGGTCCTGCAGAAAGTACTCCTCCTACTAGTTCATCACAGAGTTCAGTAGTTGTAATATCAAGCACACCACTAATAAATCCTTCTTCAACCAAATTTTCCATCGCCTTACCACCTGTACCAGTGGCATGAAAGACCAGCACTTCATAACCATGTTCTTCTAAATATTCTCTTGCTTTTTCTACACAGGGTGTTGTGACACCAAACATAGTTGCTGCGATTAAAGGCCGTTTCTCTTTCGGTTCTGGTTTTTTACCTTTTACCATTCCTGCTACTGCAAAGGCAGCATTGGATAAAATTTCAGATGATAAACTATTAACACCCAAAATATCAACAACTGAGTACATCATTGTAATATCTTTTGTCCCGACATATGGCCTGGTGTCTCCAGAAGCAAGGGTAGACACCATAACTTTAGGAATTCCAACCGGCAATGTTTTCATGGCTGTAGTTCCAATTGTTGTTCCAGCTGAACCACCTAAGCTAATTATGCCAGCAATTTTACCCTCTGAATAAAGTTTTTCAACTATTTTCGCTGCTCCATCTGACATAACTTCCATTGATTCTCCTCTATCTTTGGCCTCGACCAGTTCTTCAATACTTTGACCACCAGCATCAGCAACCTCGCTTCTACTAATATCAGGTTCAAAATAGGCCTCTCCCAACACTCCAGCATCAATGACAATAGTTTCTAATCCTTCTCCCTCAATAATATCTTTGACATACTTAAACTCTGCCCCTTTAGTATCCAGGGTCCCAACTATGACTATTTTACTCAATATAATCCCTCCCCCTCGATTATTAATAAATTTATAATTTGAGTAAATTTTCTGACTATTTTGGTCGAACTTTTCTAACTTAAGAAAAAATTAAGGGCCATATGGATAGTAAAACATATGCAGTGAAACATATTTTTCTGTATCCATTTTACCAACACCAAGTTCTATAACTTTATCACCAAAACCCCATATTTTTTGCCATAGTATCTCTTTTTTAACTTCAGATAGTTTAAAATTATTAATATTATCTGCAGCTCCATATTCTGATTCGATAATTTGAGAAAGTTCATTTAATCGCTTTTTAACATAATAATCTGCTATATAATTTGGACTTTCAAAATATATTTCATAAAGCTGATCTTGATCATTATAGAGAGCAAAAATATTATAGATTGTATTTTCAATTTCAATTTCTGGAAGACCAACACTCAAAGTCATTTTCTCATCTTTTCTTAAGTTTTCGTGAAATTCCTGAACAGACATTCCAAAATAAATTCCCCTGTAGACCTGCTTTTCCTCTGCTGCCGAAATTGTAAAAGTCAAAATCAAAAATATAATAACAGCTATCTCTAAAATAATTTTTTTCTTCATAACTGGCAGCCCCTTTGTAAATTTAGCCTTAATATAGCCAGCAAACGCGAACAAAAACTAAAAAATGGATTAAATTAAAAGATTTCGCTTTCTCTCTATTATTAATGATATTCTTATTGGTGATTTTTGTCAATAATAATTTTATTTTAATTTTCTTAATGTTCAAATTTAATAAAAAAAATCCCCCTTTACAGAACAAATTAAGTAAATAATTTATCTGAATTAAGAGGGGGATTAATATATTTTAAAATAATTTATTTAAATTTTAATCATCATCTTCTTCATTGTCATCATTATCATCGTCATCATTATCATCGTCATCGTCATCATTATTATCATCGTCATCATCGTCATCATCGTCATCATCATAGTCATCGTCATCATCATAGTCATCGTCATCATCATATTCGTCATCGTCGTAGTCATCTTCATCATCCATGTCATCGTTATCATCATATTCGTCATCGTCGTAGTCATCTTCATCATCCATGTCATCTCGGTCATCATCGAAGTCACTATCTAAGCTCATAAATTGATTTCCTATTTCATTATAATTATCATTTTGCTCTAATACTTCAGAGATCTGATCTAAATTTACTCCTTCATCATAATATAAAGCTATGGCCTCATCCATAATTTCATCTTTTTCCTGAGAAGTCAAAGTTTCTGAACTAGATAGTTTTTGAATAATTTCATCAAATTGAGAACTACTTTGAGCACCAACAAAAGAAGCTGGAACTGCAGCTGTCAAAATTAAAAGTAAAGCAAAGAATATTGAATAAAATTTTTTCATAAATATTCCTCCTTAATTTTTTTAATATTATCATAATTTTCTTATTAATGAAAGTAGTTAATTAACATATGACCAGATTAAACTAAATTAAAAAAATCCCTTTATGAGCCATAAAACTCACAAAGGGACTTAAATTAAAGCTGTTTTTTAGAAATTAAAGTCGCTCAGCTTTTAATTTTTCTTCTAATTTTCTCTTATTATTAAAGCACATCAACTGCTAAAATTGCATCTTTGACCATTTCTGCATCAACTGCAAAAGGCATATTATGGATAGTTTCTCCTTCAGCACAGCTTGCTTCTGCTACTTTAAGAATCTTTTCATCGCTGACATCAGTAATTCCTAGGTCAGCAAGAGTAGTAGGTAGTCCAACTTCTTTACAGAAATCCATTACCATTTCAATTTCAGCTGGATCTCTATCTTCAAGAACCATCTGCACTAAGGTAGAATAAGCAACTTTTTCACCATGAGTTTTGGAGTGTGTTTCCTCTAAAACAGTAAAACCATTATGAATTGCATGAGCGGCAGCCAGTCCACCACTTTCAAAGCCAAGTCCACTTAACAGTGTATTTGCTTCTACAATTTTTTCTAAAGCTTCAGTTACCACACCAGCTTCAGCGGCTTTTTTAGCACTGACCCCATATTCTAATAATGTATTATAGCAGAGTTCAGCTAAATTTTGGGCTGTCATTGTTGGCGCACCACCTGACATTGCAGTGGCTCTGGTTAAAGCAGAAGCGGCAGCCTCAAAATAAGTTGCCAGAGCATCTCCCATTCCTGAAACTAAAAATCTAACAGGAGCATTAGCTACTATTTCAGTATCAATCATTACTACATCAGGGTTTTTAGGTAAGAATAAATATTCTTCAAAAACTCCTTCTTCAGTGTAGATAACAGATAAAGCACTGCAGGGAGCATCTGTAGCTGCAATTGTAGGAACAATAACTACAGGTAAATCCGAATAATGAGCAACAGCTTTAGAGGTATCTAAAGTCTTACCTCCACCCATCCCAATAATTATTTCAGCGTCTTCTGCAGCGGCTTTTTTCTTTAATCTTTCTATTTCTATTTTAGAGCATTCACCGTTGAAAAATTCAATTTGATAATTAAGTTCTTCTAGACCAGCTTTTAAATCGTCTAAGAATAATTCTTCAACAATAGGATCAGCAATTATTAAAGCCTTATCTCCAAGATCTTTGATATATTCTCCCATTTCCATAATAACATTCTTGCCCTGAACATATTTTCCTGGTGATGTTAAAACTTTTATCATTAGAACCACTCCTCATTAATATTTTTTTCACAATTTAATTATACTCCTCTTACTCAAAATATTCAACTTATATTTTGAGTAGAAATTCTAATAATAATTTTTCTCAATAATTTTTTCAAATTGATCTACAGGCAGTGGTTTGTAAAAATAATAACCCTGAATTTCATCACATTTTAGTTTTTTCATTGTTTTTAGCTGTTCAGAGCTTTCAATTCCTTCAGCAATAACCTTTAAATTCATTTTATGGGACAGCTCAATTAAAGAATCAATTAATATCATATTTTTGGAATCAGAAAGTTTTCCAATGAAAGACTTATCTATTTTGAGAGTATCAATTGGGAGCCTACTTAAATAACTGAAAGAAGAATAACCAATACCGAAATCATCAAGAGCAATTGAAAAATCTAAGTTTTTAAGTTCCTTCAAAATTTTTATAGTATCACTGCGATTATCAAGCAGAGCGTTTTCTGTTATTTCAAATTCTATTAATTCTCTTCTTATCTGATATTTTTGGCTTAGTTTTTTAATTCTAGCAGCTTTATTTTTATCACATAATTCCAGTGGCGATAAATTAACAGAAATACCTAGGTCTCTATCATATTTATTCTGCCAGCTTGAAAGCTGTTTAAATGCTTCTTCAATAACCCAATCTCCAATTTCTCTAATTAAAAAGCTTTCTTCGGCAATTTTGATAAATTTCTGTGGAGAAACCAGTCCAAGAGTCGGATGATTCCATCTGATTAGAGCTTCTACCCCACTTATTTTATTCTGATTTTCATTAATATTAATTTTAGGTTGATAATATAATTTAAACTCCTCTTTTTTTACTGCACTTCTTAAATCTCTTTTTAAGTTTTCGTATTCTAATTTGTCGAGATACATCTGCTTATTATATATTTGAAAACTCAGATCATCAAGAAAAATATTACTAGCCGCCAGTTGGGCAGCTGAAATTAGTTCTTCTGCATCTCCACCCGAGCCAGGAAATTTTGAAATTCCTATATCTAAATCCAGATAATAATCAGTTTTTCCCTGCTCCCAGAGATCATTAATTGAAGCCAAAATAGTATTTGCCTGTTCTTTTAAAGACTGATCATCAATTTTATTATCAAAAACCAAAATAAACTGGTCATAATTATAGATGTAGATATTGCAGTTTTGGCTGTCGAAATTAGCTTTTAGGTGTACAGCAATTTTTTTAATCAAACCACTACCTTGACTATATCCTTTAATTTCATTTAGATTATCGATGTTGTTTAAGTTCAGATAAAATACGGAAAAAGAAGCTGCAGCTCGGTCTTTAATAGAATAGGAATTAATTTTAACCTCTAAATCCTCATACAATGACCTTTTATTTGGCAGAGAAGTTAAACTGTCAAAATGAGCCTGTCTAATTAATTTTTCCTCTTCTTCTTCCAGCTTTCTTAAATTTTTCTTTAATAAAAAAAATAAAAATATACCCGTTACAAAGATAAAGATAATACCTTTAACTGATTGAAATTTTTGATAAATACCCAGATTACTAGTAAAAAACACTGCTAAAATATCCGAAAATAAAATCCAAAGTATACCAAAAATAGCGTAAGAGACGACTATATTTCTAATGGGTTTTGTTTTTTTATTATTTTTAATTTTCTGTACACCTCCTAAATTACAGCAAAAAGTAAAAACCAGTCAAAGCACAACTCTTCAACTGGTTTTTAGAACATATGTCATTATTTAATTATATCTTGAATCAAAGTTATTAGCAAGATGTTAAAAAATTAGATTATAACGAATTCTCAAGCAGTTCTTCTTTTATTCTGCAGGCAGTTGGAGTAGCAGCTAAACCACCCAGTGAAGTCTCTTTAAGTGAATCAGGAAGAGCATCACCAACTTTTTTCATAGCAACTATAACCTCATCAACCGGAATTACACTTTCTACTCCAGCTAGAGCCATTTCGGCAGCAGTTACAGCATTACTGCTTCCAATAGTATTTCTTTTAATACAGGGAACTTCTACCAATCCAGCTACAGGATCACAGACCAAACCAAGCAAGTTTTTAAGGGCTATAGCTGCAGCAGCTGCAACTTCCTGTTTTGTGCCTCCCATTAAATATGTAATAGCTGCAGCAGTCATACTTGATGCTGATCCACATTCAGCCTGACAGCCACCTTCAGCACCAGAAACTGAAGCCTGTTTGGCAATTACAACTCCAAAGCCTGATGCCACAAATAAGGCATCTATAATTTCATCATCTGTAAAATTATTTTCATCAGCAATCGTGATTAACGAACCAGGTAAAATGCCACATGAACCAGCTGTTGGACAGGCAACTATTTTACCCATAGCAGCATTCAATTCCGAAACAGCTAAAGTATGGGAAAGAATTCTAGAAAAAAGATCTCCTGTAATACTTTTACCTTCTTTTCTGGCCTTTTCAACTTTTTTGGCATCACCACCGGTTAAACCACTCATCGACTTAACATCTTCATTTAAACCTTTTTCGATAGATTCTCGCATTACCTGAAGTGAATAACGCATCTGATCTCTAACTTCTGCTTCAGTTTTTTCAGTTAAATCTTTTTCTCTATTGATAACTACCTGAGCCAGCGTAATCTCATTTTTTTCGGCTATTTCAATTAATTCTTCTATCTTATGAAAATCTTCCATTACAAAACCTCCTTAGACTAATGGTTTAACCAGTTTTAAACTTTGAATACCAGGTATATCTCGAAGCAGCTGCAGTATATTTTTTTCTACCTTTTGATCTAAATTAATAATTGCAGTTGCCTGACGTCCTTTTTCCTTTCTTAATACTTCCATTTCAGCTATATTTAAATTATATATCTGTAAAACTTCTGAAATCTTAGCAATTAATCCGGGCTGATCATTATGAAAAGTTATTAAAGTATAATATTCTCCTTTTAGTTTAACCTCAGTTCCATTTAATTCAGTCACAATTATATTTCCGCCGCCGATTGAAGAAGCAACTATAGTTGTTTTAACATCATTTTGATCTATAATTTCTAACTTCATTGTGTTTGGATGAACATCATCCAGATCAACTGGTAAAAAATCAAAGCTGAACCCCTCTTTTTCTGCCAGCTGAAAAGATTTTTTTATTCTGCTGTCATCGGTTTTAAGACCCAGCAGACCTCCAATAATCGCTTTATCAGTACCATGGCCTCTGTAAGTTTCTTTAAATGAACCATGAAAATATATTTTAACATCCTTTAGCTTATTATCTACTATTTCTTTAGCTAAATTTCCTATTCTACAAGCACCTGCAGTATGGGAACTGGATGGTCCAATCATTACTGGACCTATAATATCGAAAGCACTTAAATTATCCATTTAACCACCACCTAGTTATAAAAATTTTTATATTTTAAAATTTTTGTTTAAGCCTTACAATAATATTGTAGATTATAGAATTTTAAAAGTCAAGATATATCTCAAAAAATGCCTTCTTAAATATGACATTTGACATCAATTCTGTTATAATAATATGTATAATATTAGAAATTATTCTATATTTGGGGGGATTCAAATGGACAAAACAATTGCATTAATCAAAGCTGGTGGAAAACTTGACCTTTTATCTGAAACTCGCTCAAAAGCAGCCCTGCCCTTTGCTGGTAAGTTTAGGCTGATTGATTTTACTTTAAGTAACTGTATTGATTCTGGTTTAGAAAATATCGGAGTAGTTACTCAATATATGCCTTATTCATTACGAGAACATTTAGGAATAGGTAAACCGTGGGATCTAGATCGCGAAAATGGTGGAATAACTATTTTACAACCCTATAAAGGAAAGGCGGGAGAAGATTGGTATCTTGGTGATGCCCACTCTATTTATAAAAACATAAGCTACATTGAAAATAAAGCACCTGAGGAAATAATACTTTTACCAGGACATTTAGTCTATAAGATGGATTATCAAAAAATACTAAAAGAACATAGAGACAATAATGCTGATCTTACAATTGCTGCTAATAACATTCCCTATGCTGATGCTCAGGGTCTATCGACTTTAGATTATGATGATAATTATAGACTTTTAGATATCAAGCAGGAAGATGAGCCTTCTAAAAATCTAGTTTCAATGGGAATTTTTGTTTTCAAAAAAGAAGTTTTAATAAAAGCCTTAAAAAAATACTGCAGTCAGGGAGCAGTAGATTTCCATTCAGAAATAATCCCTAATTTAATTGCTGATAATAAAGATATTTTTGTTTCTAAATTTGATGGCTATTGGAGAAATATTAGAACTGTTCAGGACTACTGGAAAGCAAATATTGAAACAACTGAAAACATACCTGAAATAAACCTTTATGATGATCAATGGCCAATTTATACCCGCAGTGAAGAAAAACCTCCCGTTAAATTTGGAGCTAAAAGCTGCAGTACTAAATCTTTAATAGCAAATGGAGCAATTGTTAATGGCCGAGTTGAGGATTCTGTTATCTCTCCAGGTGTGTATATTGAAGAAGGTGCTTTTGTTAAAAATTCAGTTATTTTAAATGATTGTATTATTAGAAAAAACGCCATGGTTAATAAAACTATAATTGATAAAAATGTAGAAATTAAAGAAAATGTTCAGATAGGCTCCGGCAGTGACTTCACTATTAATTCAGATGCTGAAAACACTCTAGAAAATGGTTTGAATTTAATTGCAAAAGATATTACTATTGCAAAAAATATTAGAGTCCACAGAAATTGTCGCATTAACAGAGATATAACTGCTGATGAATTTGAAAATAATGAAGTTTTAAGTGGCACAACAGTTGAATAGTTTACTTAAATGGATTTATAAATTATAACTAAAGCCGGGCTTTAACTGCCCGGCTTTAATATATAAAAATATAAATTAATAATCATCATTGCTGATATATAATTTTAATTTTTTAAGATAATCAATATCATAAGGAGAATCATCTTTAAACATTAAAGCTCTAATATAAGCTATTTTAGGACTTAAAGATTTTTCTGATTTTTTATTTTCCCCTAAAGTAATTTGATAGCGTCTATTCTGACTGCGGCTGATAATTACAAAGGCATCCTCTTTATCTGATAATGCATAAACATAATTTTTAGAATTAAAAACTTTTTCATCTTTGGCAAACGCAATATAATAAAACTGATTTTCATTAAATTCAAAGGTTGCAAGCTTATAATTCTCAATTATACTTTCCAGTCTTTTTTGATTTAGCTCTAGCTCAATACCTTTTAAATAGGCATTATCATCAAGATCATTCTGGAATTCTTCTATGAAATCTCCATCCATTAAAGCATCAATATATTTTTTATTAGGCCAGTTAAGCTTATTTAATTTAAGATAAATATTATCAATCACTTCAATTGGCTGAGCGGATGCAATTAACTTGCTTTTATCAAAATTTTCTTTTTGGTGTTGTTTAAACTGTTGTAAATAAATATATCCCATATCACAACTTTGATCACATGTAATATCCATATTTTCAGCCTCCTCATCTGTAATAGTTCTTTGTCTTTAATTAAAAACCTGCCTCAAGTAAATTTTTATTCTATTTATTATTTAAATTATATCAAAAATTCAGTTAAAGTTGAAATTTTCAAGCTATATGTTACTATTAATTACATAATACTAAATATTTAAATTTTTAATTTATATATTTGAAAGAGGTGATAATCAATGTACATTGATTTTATTATTTCTGTAACCGCATTTACTATTATATATTTTATACTTTTATATTCAACTAGATTTATCTTAAAAGATCTGAGTGAAAAAAGATATAAACAAATAAGAGAAAATCTTAAGATCCCTCTACTGCTGACAATGCTAAATATTTCATTACTTATTCCTTTCTACTATTTAACAAAAAGTAATAACATTTTAAATTTCTTTAATCATTTTTTAAAAATTACTTTAATCTTTTTAATTAGCTGGTTTATTATTAAATTAATGCGTTTAATCAGACTTTATCTTGATGATACGCATCGGATTGACAGCAGTAATAATCTTAGAGCTAGAAAAATACATACTCAATATAGAATTTTAGAGAGAGTTATTAAAGTTCTAATTATTTTTATAGCAGTGGCAGCTGCCTTAATGACTTTTGATTCAATTAAAAGAGTTGGAATCAGTCTTTTTGCTTCAGCCGGTGTGGCAAGTATTATTATTGGTTTTTCTGCTCAAAAAATTATAGCGTCTATTATTGCAGGAATTCAATTAGCAATTGCCCAGCCAATTCGAGTTCAGGATGTGGTAATAGTTAATGGAGAATGGGGTTGGATCGAAGAAATTAATTTAACTTATGTGGTTGTAAAAGTTTGGGACCGCAGACGGCTTGTTGTTCCTACAACCTATTTCATTGATAATATTTTTCAAAACTGGACAAGAAAATCTTCTTTTATCTTAGGCACTGTTTTTCTCTATACAGATTACACAATTTCGGTTGATGCAATAAGAGAAGAATTAGATCGTCTTTTAGAAGACAATAAACTCTGGGATGGTAAAGTTAAAGTGGTACAGGTGACTGATGCCAGTGAAAAAACAATGGAGTTAAGAATTTTAGTTAGTGCAGATGATTCTCCAACTGCCTGGGAACTAAGAGTCTTTTTAAGAGAAAAATTAATTAAATTTATCCAGGACAACTATCCCGAAAGTTTACCAAAAACAAGAGTTGAATTTCCAGAAAGTCAGTAACGCAAAAATATATAAAAATACACTAAACCCATACACTTTTAAATCGTGTATGGGTCTATTTTTTTCTATTACCTTACATTTTTATTTTTGAAAGAGATAATGGCTGATAAACCAATCATTTCCGTTATTATAACCAAAAAATTCCGCTGAAGAAATAAAAAATAAACGCCAGTAATTCCACCATTTTTCAGCAGCTTCTACTCCATAAGTTGATTCTAAAATTGGATAGATCTCATCCTTTTTCTGATCCATGTTCTCTAACCAGGCTTCTAAAGTCTTTTGATAATGTCTGCCTGAAAGAGCCCACTGTTTTTCCAGACTAAAATCATTACTAAAATAATGAAGCAGATCCTGGCTTGGCATAGTACCTCCACTAAAAAAGTAGCGGCTCATCCAATCACTTTTTTTCTGATCTTGATAAATAAATGGATAAAATTTATGCGAAAAAATATGCACAAATAATTTTCCATCAGCTAATAAAAAACTGCTTATCTTCTGCATTAGCTTTTGATAATTACGCATATGTTCAAACATTTCAACAGAAACAATCCGATCAAATTTGGCCTCTGTCTTAAAATTATTAATATCTGCTTTAACTGCTCTCAAATTATCAACCTTATTTGCTGCAGCCAGTTTGTTAATATAATTTATCTGGTCTTTGGAGTTGGACATTGAAATTATTCTTGAATCAGGAAATTTACGGGCAAGATAAAATGAAAAAGACCCCCAACCACAGCCTAATTCCAATATGTTTTGACCATTTTCTATCTCTGCTCGTTCTGCACTTAACTTTAACATTTGATCTTCTGCCTGGTCTAATCTTTGTTCTAGATTATTTTGTTTTTTTAATTTCTGATAACTTAAATCGTCTGACCAATAACAGCAGCTGTATTTTAAATTCCTTCCTAAAATTTTCTCAAAAAATTCAGGTGGTAATTCATAGTGCTGTTCGTTTGCAGCATCTGTTTGAACTGCAATTGGCTGCTTTTTGAGTTCTTGAATAAAATCATTTAGATAGTCATATCTTGCTTCAACTGATAACTTATTCTGTTTCTTTGCCCTTTTTTTGACAAGTCTTTTGACACCTCTACGTAGTATAAAATCTGGCAGATTTCCTTTTGCAAGTATTTTATCTAAATCCAAAGTTCTCACCTCATTATAGTATAATTATATTTTTCCGATATTAATTATAATTGTGATACTTTTTCTAAATTTATACTTTTTTAATTTATACATTTTCTTTAATTTAAGCATAATTTTTAACTGCAGTCAAGAAATCTTTTCCATACCGAGAATACTTAACTTCCCCAACTCCACTTACCTGGAGCATCTCTGTCTTATTCTGGGGCAGAACTCTGCACATATCCTTAAGACTGCTGTCGTGAAAAATAATGTATGGTGGTACTCCTTCTTTTTTAGATATTTCTTTCCTCAATTCTTTTAAAATTATAAATAATTCACTATCTTCACTAATCCGCTGCTGTTCTTTTTCTATTCTTCTTTCAACATCTAATTCAGCATTCATAATTTGATATGATTTTTTATTTAATTTTAAAAGGGGATATTTAGCTCCCGCCTGACTGAGATAATCATCTGCTATTAAAAGATTGATTAAATTTTTAATTTCTTTAATTGTATAATCAGCCATAATCCCATATGTTGAAAGCTGATCAAATTTTGAATCTAAAATTTTCTTACTCTTAGATCCAGCAAGTACTTTTGCAGTTACTGTAATCCCCCAGCCTTCATCTAATCTATAAACACAGGATAATATTTTTTGAGCCTCAACAGTTATATCCTGCAGCTGACGTTGATCATTACAGCTGCTGCAGCTGCCGCATTTTTTAGCAACATCTTTTTCACCAAAATATTTTAAGATATAAGCCCGCAGACATTTGCTGGTGTGACAATAATCTACCATCTGCTGCAGTTTCTTTAACTGTTCTTCTTTTCGATCAGCATCAGTTCCCACCTGATCGATTAAAAATTTCTGGATATGTTTATCACCTGGTGCATAAAGCAGAAAACAGTCAGCTGGCTCACCATCTCTCCCAGCTCTACCGGCTTCTTGATAGTATGATTCCATATTTTTAGGCATATTATAATGAATTACAAAGCGGACATTTGATTTATCAATTCCCATCCCAAAAGCATTTGTAGCTACAACTATTTTTATTTTATCATAAATAAAATCTTCCTGAGCCTCTGTTCTTTCTTGATCTGATAATCCGGCATGATAGCGGGCTACCTGATAATCTAATTTATTCAGCAGCTGATAGATTCTGTTAACTTCTTTTCTGGTTGCTGCATAAATTATACCTGGCTGATCCGAATTAACTTTTAAATAATCTTTTAAAAACTGATCTTTATCGATACCCTTTCTAATTCTAAAGCTCAAATTAGGTCTATCAAAACCACTTGTATAAATTAGCGGGTTGTTCATTTTTAACTGAATACTAATATCCCTTTTGACCTGTGGAGTTGCCGTAGCAGTAAAAGCAGTTAAGATTACTTTTTTATTTAATCTTTCTACAATCTGAGCAATATTTAAATAACTAGGTCTAAAATCATGCCCCCAGTGCGAAACACAGTGGGCCTCATCTACAGCAACCATTGCTATATCAAGCTCTCTCAGTAAATTAATAAATCGAAATGAATTTAATCGTTCTGGAGCTATATAGAGCAGCTTATATTTTCCTGCTGCAGCTGCATCCAATCTTTTTTTCATCTCTTTACTGCTGATTGAGCTGTTAATATAGCTGGCCTTAATTCCCATTTCTGTAAGTGCATCCACCTGGTCTTTCATCAGTGAAATAAGCGGTGAAATTACAATTGTCAGTCCTTCGAAAATTAGGGCCGGAATCTGGTAACAGAGCGACTTACCAGAACCGGTTGGCATTACTGCAGCTGTATCTCTACCAGCTAAAATACTTTCTATAACCTTTTTCTGTCCTTTTCTAAAAGTATTATAACCGTAATATTTTTTTAAAATTCCTTCAATATTTTCTATTTCTGCAAGCATAAAAAATCCTTTCTGCTGCTTTAATTTTAATTATCTAATTAATTTTTTTTATACAGTTTAATTTTTCTCTTTTTTAATCTTCTATAAATATTTCATAATCTCTTCCCTTAACTTTTAGAGTTGAGTAAGAATATTCGTCATAACCATTATTAATGATTAAATTATATCTGCCGCGTCTAGCATGATAAATATCATCATTTAAATTCACTATTTCAAGCGGCTGGTGACTGGAGTTTTTCCTTAAATTTATCAATTCATCTAACTTATCTTTTAGATCATATTTAAAATAATCATTCCAATAGATAACTGCCGGATTATCCTGAAAAAGGATATAGGCATAACCTAATTCCTTATTTGTGATAATTGCATCTTTATTAAAATCCCGTTCTTCTCTTTCTATATCATGATTTGAAAGAAAATTAACTTTATTTTCTTTAGAGATGCCTTCTATACTCTGCATCGGAAAAAATGGATCCATACACATTTCCTTAATACTGTAATAAAGTGGGAAATTGAATAAATTAATTTGACTGTGATCAATAAATTCCTGTAATGTTCGATCATCGCCATTCCAGTATTCACCAACCATAAATGTATTATCCCTAAATTGATCTACAAATTCCTTAGTAAAATCCCAGCGCATATCTTTTAAATTGTCGAGACGAAAACTGTCAAAACCAATGTCCTTTTTGAGCCAGTCCGCCCATTTAATTAATTCATTTTTCATATATTCTTGATCAGAGTAATAGCAAATTGTTTCACCAAAACTGTTACGGCTGCTGCAGCCACCACATTCATGACAAAAATGCATATGATTTTTAGGAAAGTTTTTTTCCTTAAATCTAGTATAAGTTTTCTTTTCAAAATGAGGATTCCATTCTTTTTTACCACCGAGCATATGTCCTAAAACTAAATCTGCCATAACATCTATATTATTTTCATGAAATTTATTAATTAGTTTTTTTAAGGTTTTTTTGTTGCCAAATTTAGAATCTAAATTATAGTGTTCTTTAATATCATAACCCATTGAATTTTTTCCGTCCATACCCTTTGATGGTGGTGGCAGCCAGACTGTATCAAATCCTTTAACTGCTATTTCATCTGCAATTGAATTTATTTCTTCCCACCAGTTATCAAGACAGTTCCAATAAAAAGCCTGAAGTATCAACATATTATATCTCCTATTAATAAATCATTTATTTTTAATACTCTTATTTTCTAATAATAATTATCAGTATTATTTATTATACCATATTTTTCGACATAAAAACAGAAAGCCCCAACCAAAACGAATTTGATTGGGATTCCTGTTAAATATCAACTATACTTAGGCTATATTTATTTTATAATTTTTGAAAATAGAATTTAACTCTGCCATTTTTTTTGCAGAAGGTGGATCAACAGCAGCCAGCTTATATTCAAGTCCTAAATTCTCCCATTTATGCTTTCCTAATTCGTGATATGGAAGTAGTTCTATCTTTTCTAAATACTTTTTATCTTTAAGATAATTAGCAAACTGCTGCATTTCTGCTAGATCATCTGTAATTCCAGGAACAATAACCTGTCTGACCCAGTAAGGCTGTTTCTCTAACTCCAAAAGTTCTACAATATTAAGAGTTTTTTCGTTGCTGACTCCAGTCAGATCCTGGTGTTTTAAATTATCCATAGTTTTGATATCTAAAAGAACTAGATCCAAATACGGAAGCAGCTTTTTAAACTTTTCTGGATCTACATAGCCGGAAGTATCCACTGCCGTATGCAGACCTTCAGCCTTAGCTTTTTTTAAGAGATCCAAAGTAAATTCAAGCTGCATAGTAGGTTCTCCACCTGAAATTGTAATTCCACCACCTGAACGCTCTATATAAGGTTTAATTTTTACTATTTTTTTCATCAATTCTTCAGTTGTAGTCTTTTTACCTTCTTTTAATTTCCAGGTGTCTGGATTGTGACAATACTGACAGCGCAGTGGACAGCCTTGAGTAAAAACAACAAAGCGAATTCCGGGGCCATCAACTGTCCCCATACTTTCTGTAGAATGAATATATCCTTCAGTCATAATGACCTCCTTTTGATTGGTACCGGGTTATAGTGAACAAAATAATTAGTACCAGGTTATAGTGAACAAAAACACAACATCTTATTTATATTGACTTATGGAATGTTCTTGCTATAACTTCCTGCTGCTGTTCTGCTGTTAATTTAATAAAGTTAACAGCATAACCGGAAACTCTGATTGTCAGCTGAGGATATTCTTCAGGATGCTCAACTGCATCAAGTAAAGTTTCTCGTCTTAAAACATTAACATTTAAATGATGTGCACCCTGATCAAAATAACCGTCCAATATTGAAGTTAAATTATTCTGCTGAGCAGTTTCAGTTTTACCAAGAGCTTCTGGCACAATAGAAAATGTATTAGAAATACCATCCTGGCAGTACTCATAAGGTATTTTAGCAACCGAGTTAAGTGAAGCTAATGCACCAGATGTATCTCTACCGTGCATTGGATTTGCTCCAGGTGCAAAGGCTTCTCCTGCTTTACGTCCATCGGGTGTAGCACCTGTTTTCTTACCATAAACAACATTCGAAGTAATTGTCAGTACTGACATGGAATGAACCGCATCTCTGTAGAGCTGATGCTGTTTTAGCTTATTAATAAATAGTTTAACTACTTCTACAGCCAACTTATCTACACGATCATCATCATTACCGTACTTAGGGAAATCTCCATTGATCTCAAAATCAACAATTAGACCCTCTTCATTTCTGATTGGTTTAACTTCTGCATATTTTATTGCACTTAAGGAGTCGGCAATAATTGAAAGACCAGCTACACCAAAACCCATAATCCTCTGAACTTCAGTATCGTGCAGGGCCATCTGTACTGCCTCATAAGCATATTTATCGTGCATAAAGTGAATTATATTTAAAGCATCTACATATTTTTCGCTTAACCAGTCAAGGAAGCGGTCAAAATTCTCCATAACTTTATCATATTCTAAAACATCACCCTCATAAGCTTTAAACTCCGGTCCTACCTGGGTTCCGCTGACCTCATCTTTACCACCATTTAAGGAATAAAGCAGTGTTTTAGGAAGATTACATCTAGCACCAAAGTACTGAATATCTTTACCGGGTGTCATTGCTGAAACACAGCAGGCGATCCCGTAATCATCAGAAAAGTTAAGGCGCATTAGATCATCATTTTCATACTGCAGTGAACTTGTGTCTTTTGAAACTTTAGTGCAGTAGTTTTTAAAGCTTTCAGGCAGCTGTTCTGACCAGAGCACTGTTAAATTTGGTTCTGGAGCAGGACCTAAGTTATATAAAGTATTTAAAATTCTATAACTAGTTTTTGTAACAAGTGGTCTGGTATCAATTCCAATTCCACCTAAAACAATTGTTACCCAGAGTGGATCTCCACTGAATAGTTCGTTATAAGCTGGAGTTCTCAGCTGTCTGGCAAGTCTCAATTTAATTACAAAATCATCTATTATCTCCTGTGCTTCTTTTTCAGTTAGTAAGCCAGCTTCAATATCTTTTTCAAAATAAATATCAAAGAACTCTGCAACTCGACCAAAGGACATTGCCGCTCCATTGTTTTCCTGAATTGCGCCAAGATAAGCAAGATAAGTCCACTGTACTGCTTCTTCAGCATTTTTAGCAGGTCGCGAAAGATCACAGCCATATGTTTCTCCAAGTCCCTTCAACCTTTTAAGAGCTTTGATTTGATCGCTAACTTCTTCTCTTAAGCGAATAGTTTCTTCGGTCATTGGACTCTTTAAATTTGCCTTATCTTCTTTTTTAGCTTCAATTAATCTATCTATACCATAAAGTGCAACTCTTCTATAATCACCAATAATTCTGCCGCGGCCGTAAGCATCAGGCAGACCGGTAATTACACCTGAGCGTCTAATTTCTCTAATTTTTGGTGTATAGGCATCATAAACACCATCATTATGTGTCTTTCTATATTTAGTAAAAATCTCATCTATTTCGGGATCTACTTCTTCGCCATAAGCTTCTGCTGCCTGACGAGCCATTCTAATCCCACCATAGGGATTTAAAGTTCTTTTTAAAGGTTGGTCCGTCTGTAGACCAACAATTATTTCTTTATCCTGATCTATATAACCAGCATCATAAGCATTAATATCTGCAACTGTTTCTGTATCTATAGCGAGTACACCATCATTTTCTCTTTCTTGTTTAAGAAGCTCTGAACTCTGATTCCAGATTGCTTCCGTTCTTTTGGTGGGACCTTCTAAAAAATCAGCTCCACCAGTATAAGGAGTATAATTTTGCTGAACAAAATCTCTCACATCAACTTCTTCTTTCCATCTTTGACCCTTCATTTTTAAAGTATCGAATTTCATTTAAAATCCTCCCTTTTAGTCTTATAAGCTTATTGGTTGCTTAAAAATATATTTTGTGAGTTAAGAACTTAATTTTACTAATATATCAGTTAAGCTGAATTCTACTCTAATTTTAGCAGAATATTTTTCCAACGTCAAATCCTGAGTGCTTTACTATGTTTTCAAATTACCTGCTTATTGTAAATTAGATTACATTTGCTGTCTTTAAGACTAAAATATGTAACTAAACAAAAAAATCGCCCCCCGGATATGTTTTATTCAATATCCAGGCGGGCGATTCATTAAAGATTATATTCCCCTATGGTTAAACCCATATTTATCCGCCAGTCATATAATCCATTTATTCAAATTTTAATTACACTTTATATACTAGCAAATAGTTTTGGAACTGTCAAATTAAAAATAGTTGAATCTGAATTTTAACTGTCAATTTCTAGCTAAATTTCTGCTGCTGCTCTGCAGGGAGCCGCTTCAGCTCTAACTTTTAGCGGAAACAGAAAAAATTTAAAAGATTTAAATTCTGGTAGTTGATCTAAATTACAGAGATTTTCTAAAATAAAAATATTATTCCTAAATAGTTTTTGATGAATCTGATAGGGATTTCTGTCAGGTGATGGAAGATCAAACCCTAAAATTTTAATTTCTTTTTTAATAAGTAAATCTGCCAGCTCCTCTGAAATAACTGGATGCTCTGTATAATATTCTTTTGTACCATATTTTGTAGCAAAGCCTGTATAAATAATTATAATATCATCTTTTTCAATTAGTTTTTTATATTTATCTTTTACAGTTATTACTTTTTCGCCAACTGCATTTAAAAGTTTGGCTCTGCCGTTTAAATATGCTAGATCTATATCGGAAATATGGCGCTGATCATTTAACATATGTGCCGGTAGATCAAGATGAGTTCCGGCATGCATTCCCATTTTGAGATTATGATTGGCATAGGCATCTCGACTAAGCTTTTTGTCATTTTCGAGTTCAACTTCTAAATCACCCGGATAAACAGGCATCTTAGAGTAAATTTCGTAACTTAAATCAATTAGATCTGCCACTTTATACCTCCCTAATTTAGTTAAAAAGCCCAACTATTTTCTTAAAGTAGCTTTTAGCCTTTTTGGTTTAGACAGTATTGCTAAAACATCATTAATCTCTCTACTAATCAGATCTGCTTCCCTAAGAGCACCAGCGGCTGTTCCTTCAGGCCCAATTACTGCAATACCTAATTCTGCTTTTTTAAGCATCAGTGCATCATTGTTACCATTACCAACTGCAATAACATTTTTGCAGCCTAATTTTTTTATAAAATCAGCTTTAAACTTGCTTCCATCACTGCTGTCAATTATAACCAGTTCTGCTTTTAAATCTTTTAACAATTCAGCCGCTGTTCCAAAAGTATCTGCAGTTAAAATATATATATCAAAATCTGCAGCTAAACTGTTAATTCCTGCTTTAACTCCTCTAATCAAACTACCATCACAGGCTATGGTACCATTCAGGTCAAAAACTATTTTGTCAATTTCAATTTTTTTATAATCTGGTATATTCAAATTCAAGCTAGTTACTCCTTCTTTAAGTTATTTTTTTAAGATTTTCTTAGCCTCATTTTTATATACTTCTAAATCTTTAGAACTGTATAATACAAAGCGTATCAGCTTAATCTTTTTTAGATCTGCTGCCATTTCTTTGATGGTTTTTAATGAAATTTGTGCAGCTTCTTTAATTGGATAAGCAAAAGCACCAGTTGAAATTGCAGGAAAAGCAACACTTTTCAACTGACATTCTTCAACCAGATGTAGTGAATTTTGATAGCATCTAGCAAGCAGCTCAGCCTCAGGTTTGTCCTCACCATATACTGGACCCAATGTGTGAATTACATATTGATTAGGAAGCTTAAAAGCAGAAGTAATCACTGCCTCTCCTACCTGAATTGGTGCCAAATCTCTACAGGCTTCTTCCAGCTCAGGACCAGCAGCTCGATGAATTGCTCCAGCAACTCCACCGCCAGTTTTTAGCTGAGCATTTGCAGCATTAACCACAGCTTCAATATCTGTTTGAGCTGATATATCTCCTTTAATTAACTGTAGTTCAAGCTTAGCTAGTTTAAATTTCATTAAAAACCCTCCTCGGTAACGCTCTCAAATTAAATAACTTTAGAAAACAAAATTAAGTTAATTTTTCTTATCAATTATATAATTCTATAAGAAGTGTTATTTACCTTTTTTAAGATCTCAAATTTGATTAAAAAGCAAAATAATATTAAAAAATTATCAAAATTAGTCAGGTTGATTTAAACTATTTAAAGGGCTGGAATGATTCCAGCCCTTTTAGTATTTAATATATTCAGTTAGTAGTCATTTTATTCAAATAAATATTCAAATTCCTCATAACCTTCTTCAGCTAGATCTTCAGCTGGGATAAATCTTAGAGCGGCTGAATTCATGCAGTATCTTAAACCTGTTGGTTTAGGACCATCTTCAAATACATGACCCAAATGAGAATCAGCATTTTTACTTCTAATCTCTATTCTGGTCATCCAGAGTGATTTATCCTCAACTTCAACAATATTTTCTTCAACCAGTGGCTTAGTAAAACTGGGCCAGCCTGATCCTGATTCGAATTTATCAGTTGAGGAAAAAAGTGGTTCACCAGAAACTACATCAACATAGATACCAGGTTCTTTATTATCCCAGTATTTATTATTAAAAGCAGGTTCTGTAGCATCAAGCTGAGTTACCTTGTACTGCAGATCAGTTAAACGCTCTCTCAATTCCTGATCACTTTCTTCTTCATTAATCACTACACTGTCAGCATCTTCAGTCTTACAGAAAGTAACACATTCAGCCGGATCAATACTATTTCTTTCTAAAAGTCTTTCCTGCAGCTCAGTACTTAAACCAAGTTCACCGATATTCTGAATAATATTATCACGCTCACCATTACCAGTAAAATAGCCATTAGCTTTAGTTACTGCTGGAGAATTAATAAATTCCTCCATAGATAGCTGGGACAAATAATGATTTTTAAAATCCTGAGCCTGCTGTAATCTAAATTTCTGATGATAATCTTCAGCAAAATAGAATTTATCCAGTTTTTTAATTTCGGTCTTGATTTCTCTACCACTTTCAGCTTCTAATTTTCTCTTCATTTCCAGAGCTAAATCCTGCTGCTTAGAATTATTATATAAAATTAAAGAGGCGTACTGTCTCGAATAAGCCGGTCTGTAAGGGTCATGACTGGCAAAAAAGATTTCAAGTAATTCACTGTAAGAAATAACTTCTGGATCATAATCAATTTCTATTGTTTCAGTGTGATCACCAATCATCTTATAAGTTGGGTTATTTTTATCGCCACCAGCATAACCAACTCGAGTTCTAACAACACCTTCTAAAGCTCCAAAGGAAGCGTCGGGTCCCCAAAAGCAGCCTAAAGCAAAAGTGGCTGTTTCAGTATCAACTTCATTCATTTTTTGATCATAGGGAATCTCTGTTTGAGCAAATACACTAGAATTTAGTGTAAAAACTGTCAATAATATAATTGAAAATACAAGTAAATAATCCATTAAATCTACCTCCTATTTATTTAAAAGATATAATATCCTGCCTTGCTATAAATATAATAATATTAATTACTAATAAATAATAGTAAGTAGATTACTCAAGATTGAATTTACCTTTCAGTTTTAACTAAATATTATCTATAAAGAAATACAAAATCATTTAATTCTACACCCAAGACTTCAGCAATTATTTCACATTTTGCCTTAAGTAAAAAATAGATATCTTCTTCAATATCCAACAAACCTTCTAAATTACCCTGGCCTTTAGAAATTACTAAATCAGCATTTTTATAGGCTTCTAAAAATTCTTGAGAAGCCTCTTCCATTAACATTCCAGGAGCAGTAGTGCCGCTCTTAATTATTTCTGCATATTCTCCAATTCCTAATTCTGCAGCTTTTTCTGCGGTTATATCATTTAAAATAGGAATCTCTCTAACTGCATATGTAATATTTAAGTTATATGGTTTTAATTCTTTAAGAAGTAGACGATCAAAAAGAGCTTCACCTGTGTTGTCTGCAATTATTAATAAACTATCTGCTTTTTTAATTTTTTCTTTAAAGCATTTATAATCACTGTGAGCAAATGAATCTTTAATTGCCTGATCAATATTTTCTTTAATATTAACATTTAAAGAAACTCCGGCATCAATTGAATTCCCCATTGCTGACATCAATAAAGAAGCCAGCAATGAATCTTCAGCTTTCTTAATTTCAGCTTCTACGAGCGGCAGCAGCCTCTGAGCCTCTTTTAAATTTTTCTCTTTTAAATCAAAATATGGATCTTCCACCTCAGTTAAATTTTTAATATATTTCTGAATTTCAGCAGCAAGCATCGGAGCCGTAAAATCATTTTCGAGAGCAGGAGTCAATATTTCTCCAAAATGTTTAATAATCTGCTTCATTTCCTTCTCATTAACTTCAATCATTTCAGCTGATTCAATACTCTGTCTTAAGATACAGGGGTAACAGCCATATTTTATTTTCACTATAAATCACCTCAATAAAATTATATGCAGTTTTTGAGCATAAGTCAATAAATAAATGTTTTTCAAAAATTTCTTAAATTATTAAAACTGCTGTTTTTATAAACAGCAGCCTAAAATTTATATTGCTCGATTCAATTTGTTCTTTTTGTTCTTTCCAGTTGGAATACAGAGAGGTGTTCCAAATACAGGGTCAGAAACAATCTGACAGTTTAAATCAAAAACTTCTTTAATCACTTCTTCATCAATAACTTCTTCCGGTTTTCCCTGAGCAAAAACTCCTTTATCTTTAATAGCCACTATATGATCGGCATAGCGGCAGGCTAAGTTTAAATCATGCAGGACCATAATAATTGTCCGCTGATCTTTCTTGTTTAATTCATAGAGTAAGTCAAGCAGATCAACCTGATGGGAGAGATCAAGATAGGTAGTTGGCTCATCTAGTAAAATTATTTCTGTGTCCTGAGCCAGGACCATTGCCAACCAGGCCCTCTGACGCTGCCCACCAGAGAGTGAACTTAAATCTCGGTTGGCAAATTCTAAAAGACCTGTGTCTTTTAAAACCTTTTCAACTATCTTATGATCCTCACTGCTTGAGGCTTGATACCATTTTTGATAGGGATATCTTCCCTGTTCAACAAGTTTACGGACGGTAATTCCCTCTGGAATAGTAGAGCTTTGAGGTAAAAATGCAAGCTTTTTTGCCACTTTTTTGGTTGAAAGCTGATTAATATCTTCTCCCTTCAGTTCTACAGAACCCTCCACGGGTTTTAAAAGTCGGGCCATAGAATTAAGTAGGGTTGATTTACCAGAACCATTACCACCAATAAAAATAGTAATTTCGCCTTCTGGTATCTTTAAGTCAAGGTTATCAATTATTTTATCTTTGTCATAGGCCAGTGATAAATTTTTAGTTTCTAAAATACTCAAAGTTCTACCTCCTTTAGAATTGGTTGCGATTTCTGTAAAGTAAATAAATAAAAAATGGGGCTCCGATTCCGGAAACAAAGACTCCTGCAGGTAAGTCAAGTGGTAAAAAGGCAGTTCTGGCAAGTAAATCTGCTGCCATAAAAATCATTCCCCCAGATAAAACTGAATAAATAATTAAGATTGAATAAGATTTCCCTCCCATTTTTCGGGCTATATGAGGTGCAATCAGCCCAATAAAGGCAACTCCTCCAGCATAGGATACAGCAGAACCAGCCAGAGCTACACTGATTGCCATTAAGAGAAAGCGATTAAGCTGAATATTCAAACCAAGACCTGCAGCCACCTTATCACCTAAGGCCAGCAGATTTAAACTTTTGTAAAAAGCAAAAGCCAGTGGGATAAAAATTATAACCCAGGGCAAAAATTGAAAAAGCTCCTCCCAGTTTGTACCATAAATACTCCCTGTCAGCCAGACATAGGACTGAACTGTAGTACTAATTGGACTGAAGACAATAATCATTGTTACCAGAGCATCGACAGCTGCTGCAATCCCAATTCCAATCAAAACCAGCCTGATTGAGCTGACACCCTTCTGCCAGGCCAGAAAATAGATCAAAGTCGAAACCACTGCTGCTCCCAAAATGGCAGCAAAAGGCAAACCGGCAATCCCATAATCAGCACTAAAAAAACTTAAGTAGATGACTGCTCCAGCAGAAGCCCCACCTGTGATTCCAATTATATCCGGAGAAGCCAGGGGATTTTTAATATTCGCCTGCAGAATAAGTCCTGAAACTGAGAGAGCTGCCCCAACTAAAAAAGCCATAAGTGTACGGGGTAAGCGTAAAATATTAATTGTGAAATTATAAGATCCAGCTTCCAGTCCCAAAAAGTGACTGATCACAGTCACTGGTGAGATATAGCTGCTGCCAAAGGATAAAGAAAGAATAAAAATTAATCCTGCTAGCAGAATGAGTCCAAAAATTAAGATAAGCTCCTGTGAAATTTTTAAATTTTTAAGCATTAACTTTAAACCCCCGCCTGACAATGTAAACAAAAAGTGGTGCTCCCATAAAAGCTGTCATTACTCCAATCGGTACTTCCTGAGGCATAATGATAATCCTGGCTACAATATCTGCAATTAAAAGCAAGCCTGCTCCAATAATAAAAGAATAAATTATCAGCCAGTGGTAGTTATTCCCGACAAAAAAGCGGCTGATATGAGGAACTACTAAACCAATAAAAGATATTGCGCCTGCTGCAGCCACTGAGCTACCGGCCAGAATAACAATGCTCAAACCGAGTAAAAGTTTAATGATTATAGTTTTTTGACCCAAGCCTGCTGCCATTTCTTCTCCAATTAGTAAAACATTAATATCTTTGGCCAAAAACAAAGCCAGAATTATCGCTCCTAATATAAAAGGAAGCAGCGGCATAATCATTTCCAGATCTCTACCGGCAGTTGAACCAGAGAGCCAGAAAAGAACACTTTCTAAACTCTCCTGGTTAATTACCAAAAGTCCCTGAGTAAAAGAATGGAAAAGAGCAGTCACTGCAGCTCCAGCAAGAATCATTTTTAGAGAGGAAAGCCCACTTCTACCCAGAGAAGCAATAAAATAAACCAGCAACCCGGCCAGCATTGAACCAAAAAAAGCAAGCCAAATGCTGATCTCCATCGAAGTTACTCCAAATAATGTAGCTGCAATTACCAGTAGGAAAACTGCACCTGAGTTAAGCCCAAAAATTCCGGGAGCAGCAAGCGGATTACCGGTCAGCGCCTGCATTAAAGCCCCAGCAACAGCAAGACTTCCCCCTGCTGCTAGAGCAATCACAGTTCTGCTCAATCTGGTTGAGCGGACTATTATATGTCTTGTTGACTGCTGATCAAAACTAAATAGTGCCCTGTAAACACTCGTTAAGGAAACAAAGTGCTGACCAACAGCTAGACTAAAAACTGCTGCTGTCAGTAACAAGAAAGTTAAGAACATCAACATTTTCAATTTTGTCTTTGGTTTACGCAAAAGATGAGTCATTTAATTTATTCTTCCAATTCAAAATGTTCATATAATTGATCTAACATAATATGGGCTGATTCAATTCCTCCAGCCATATTCCAGGCAACCTGATCAACTCTAAACACCTGCTCATTTTGAACAGCATCTAAGTTTTTCCAGAGTGGATGTTTAGTCCATTCCTGATAGGTGTTTTCTACCGCCTGATCATCTGACATAAAGATGAAGAAGGCTTCTGCATTCATTTCCGGGATACTTTCTTTAGAAGTTAATTTAACTCCCCAGGTATCTTTTTTATGGTCTTCAGGCCTCTCAAAACCAAGTTCATTTAGAATTCTTCCAGCATAACCACTGTAATAAATACGGGCATGGTCTGCTCTAAAGTTTAAAACAGCAACTTCAATCGGCCACTTGCCACCAATTTTATCTTCAATTTTTTCTCTAAAATCTGCAACTCGCTGATCCCAATTATTTAAGACTTCTGCTGCCTTTTCTTCTCTACCTGCAGCTTTACCTATTAATTTAACAGTTTCCCGATAGCGGAACACATTTTCTTCCATTACTGTTGGAGCAATCTGGGAAAGCAGGTTATAAATATCCTCATGTCTCATCTTGGAAGCAATAATTAAATCCGGATTTAATTTATTAATTTCCTCCAGATTAGGCTGGGTTTCCAGACCAACCTGTTTAACATCACTCAAACTATTCCGCAAATACTTATAAACCGGCTTTTCAACCCAGGATTCCACAATACCAGTTAGAGGTATTCCAAGAGCATAAGCAGCATCATTTGCACCCTGATAAAGAGTTATAACTCTCTGTGGAGTACCTTCGATTTCAGTTTTTCCTATTGCATGCTCTACAACCCTTTTCTCTGCCATCACCGAAATACTTAAAGTTATAATTAACAATAAAACCATTACCAAAACAGCTATGTAATTCTTTTTATTTAACAAAATAAATCCTCCTTGAAGACTTTTTAGTTATTTTTTCTGATTTAAAAATTTGATACAAGTAAAAATTGTTATCGATTGAGACTAATTATCAAGTTCAATCGTTTTTAATTATAACTAAACATATTTATTTTGTCAAGATTAGCGATAAAATATAACTATTTAGTAAACCAATAATAATTATCTCTATCTGCTCAAATAAAAAAATGGAGGGATTTAACCCTCCACAATAAGTACTTTTTTATTTTAACCGTCACTGCCAATTGCATCGACTGGACAAGCTTCTAGAGCACTCTCACACGCTGTTTTTTCAGCTTCGTTTTCAGGCTGTTTATAGACATAAGCATAGTCAGCACCCATTTCAAAATTATCTGGAGCTTCTCCAACACAAATTCCACAGGCGATACATTGATCATCAACATAATAATCACCAGCAACATTTTCCGAAACCCGATTTTCTACATCTGCCATTAGTACCACTCCTTTTAATCTTAAAAATTTAGTCTAAATTAATTATAGGATTTTTCAGAATATTTGTCAAAATATAACTCCTATTTTAGAATACTTTTCAGAATTTAAAGCAGCTTAATTCTTAATATTTAGCTAATTATAATATTAAATAAGCCCTTGATTTTAATCTGCTTAAAAGATATCATATATTTAGTGTAAATTTTAACTAATTTGATAAATAAATAATAAAGGTGGACAAAAAATGGAGAAAAAAGAAATAAAAAAGCCTACACTAAGAATTGCTATAATTGCTTTATTGACAGTTATTGCAGTTATTTTAATTTCTATTAGAACAATTTTAGTTTTAGAGAGTGCTCTTGTTTTAGGGGCCATGACAGCTGCCGTTTTTGCTCTTTTTATGGGCTTAAGCTGGCATCAGATCGAAAAAGGAATGATTTCGGGGATTAAAAATGCCATTGGAGCCTCTTTGATTTTGATCATAATTGGAATGGTAATTGGAAGCTGGATTTTATCTGGTACTATTCAGACAATGATCTACTACGGACTCAATTTTTTAAGTCCCAGTATTTTCCTGCCAGCAGCTTTCATTTTAGCAGCTATTACTTCTATTTTAATAGGAAGTTCTTTTGGGACAATTGCTACAATGGGAATAGTTTTAATTGGAGTTGCTGAAGGACTTGGAGTTCCCAAAGCAATAACTGTTGGGGCAATAGTCTCTGGCGCCATGTTGGGTGATAAAATATCTCCCATGTCGGATTCAACAAATTTAACTGCTGCCATGAGCAGTACAGACTTATTTGAACATATTAAATCAATGCTTTATATATCGGTTCCAGCAGCTTTAATTAGTTTGATTCTTTATTCTATTCTGGGAGCTTCTTATCTTGATGGTGGAGCTAATCTGAGCCAAATTTCAATTATTATGGATAATTTAAGTAATAATTTTAATATTTCTTTATGGACTTTAATTCCACCAGCATTAATGCTGCTGCTTTCCTTATTTAAGATGCCTGCAATCGCTTCCCTATCCATCAGCTTTATTACTGCTTCTATTTTTGCAGTTTTAACTCAAGGAGCTTCTTTTGCTGAAGTTTTAAATGCAGCCGCTAATGGTTATCAGGCAGATACAGGAATGGAACTTTTAGATGGGCTTTTAACCCAGGGTGGAATTAATAATATGATGAGTACCGTAGCAATTATTATGGCTGGTACTGCCATGGGTGGAATTTTGGAAAAATCACGAATTCTGGAGGCAATACTGGAATCGATGTTAACGATAGTAAAAAAACCAAGAGATCTAATTTTAATTTCTCTAACTTCAGCCTATGTTATGCTTTTAGCAACCGGAGAAATGTTTGTTTCAATCGTGATTCCAGGACGGACACTGGCGCCCGCTTATCAAGAAATGGATATTGATACTAGTGTGCTTTCCCGTTCTTTAGAAACCGCTTCTACTTTAGGCTGTTCTATTTTACCCTGGGGAGTTGTTTCAGTTTATATTCAAAATGTAATGGATATTGGTTTTAGCTATATTCCTTATACATTTTTATCTTTCTTAGCTCCAGTTATTGCTGTAATTTATGCTTTCAGCGGCAAGTTTATTTTTAAGAGCAAATAAGATAATAATGATTATTTAAAGCGCTGACCTTTTAAATTTTGGTCAGCGCTTTTTTGTATTGATATATTATTAAATTTTATTCAAATTTTTTAAAACAAAAAGGATGCTATTGGATTATTATTACTGGTGCTGTAAACTTCTTTAGTTTCTAAATCTATCGCACTTAAAATTCCGCCTTTACCGGCTCCTGTATCCAGCAAAATTTTATTATTATCAAATTTAACTTCTGCAACAGGTGTGTGGCCAGCCACTATTGTTCTTTTTTCTTTAAAATCTTCACTTTTTGCTTCTAAAAATTGATACCTAATCCAGACTAAATCATGTTTTGTCTGTTCTTCTAAAGTTTTAGCAGGATTAAGACCTGCATGGACAAATATATAGTCCTCGTCTGTATGATAATAGGGAAGTGAATCAAAAAAATTAGCGGCTTTTTCGAGTTCTGAATTATTGGGAAAACTTGCTTCTGTTTTTTGGCCTCCATTTTGATACCAGAGATTTATCTGATTCTCATTTAAAACAGCATCAATCATCATTTCCTCATGGTTACCTCTTAAAAAAATATTTTTTCCATTATCAAGTTCTCTAATGTATTTATAAACCTGATAAGATTCAGCACCACGATCAATATAATCTCCTAAAAATATTAGCTTATCCTGACTGGAGTCATAATTTATTTTTTCAATTATCTGCTCAAGTTCATCAATTTCTCCATGAATATCACCAATGACATATTGAGCCATATCAGCCACCTCCTAGCTTCTCACTTTAACTAATTATAACATAAATAAAGTTAAATTTTAATTGTTTGAAGCCAGTTTAAAAGCTGCTTTAATTAATGCTGTCAGATTGAGTTAACTGCAGTTTTTAAAATATAAGTTTAAAGATTTTTAAGCTGGTCCAGTAATTTTTCTGTTTTATCATAATGAGAACCCTGCCAGTATATTTTGTCACACTTCCTGCAGTATTTAAATTCTTTAAAATACTTTTTTGTTTTGGGCTCCAGGCGCTCAATAATATCTTCTTTATCTACATCTACTAATTTACTGTTGCAGTTAACACAGCGGCTTTCTCCTTTATAGTATTCTGAAAGTTGATAGCGCCGAAAAACTTCTTTGAGCTGTTTTTTTGGGTCATCATTCCAGATGAATTTAGCCCATTTAACTTTTTTTCGCATCAAAAGCCCTAAGTCTCTACTTAAAATTATTCTTTTTTCTTTGACTGCTTGCTCAACAATTTCCTGGTCCTGATAATCATTTCTGTAGGCCGTATCAAAGCTGAAACGTCGAAGATAGCGGGCCAGTTTGCCCAGATGAACATCAAGAATAAATTTGGGCTTAGCTGGATATTCAGGCCGCAGCGATTTAGCTGCCGGCAATTTAAGATTATATAAATAGGGATAAACTGAAAAGAAATCACCCGGCTGGACAAGATAAGAAAAATCAACCGGCTCAGAATTTTTTAAAATCAGAGATACCTCAGGATGAGGTACTCCTATACTTTCAATTATATCTTTAATAGTTTGTCTGCCACGGTAATGACTCAGATAACAGTGATCGTCAACAATCTGCAGCTTCTTCTGATCAGCATCTAAAAAATTATTTAAATAGGCATAAAATCTTAATTTTATAGTTTTAATAATAATCCCTTCTTTTAATTTAATCTATTCTTTAATAACTTTTCCTCCAAAATCATAAAACAGTCTTTCAACTGCCAAAGAAATTCCACTAATATAACCAGCATTAAGCTTACTTGCAATAATGAAGTTTTGTAAATCTATCTCAGGAATTATTTTATTAAAGTTTGTTTTTAAAGATTCTAGAAAGTCAGGATATTCAAAAGGCTTACCGTGCAAAATTATTTTACAGGGATCATAAAGAGCTATTACATTTGCAACAGATAAAGCTAAATTGAATGAGATATTATTTAAAATTTCCTGCTGACAGCTGCTTTTTAAATCTGTAAATACTTTTTCTAAATCAAGCTCTTTATTTTTTCCATTTTTATCGATTTTTATTGAACAATTATCTGCAATATATTTAATTATTGCCTTCTGCGATATTTTTGTCTCCAAACAACCTCTGCGCCCACAGCGGCATTTTTCTCCCTGATTATCAATAATCATATGACCAATTTCTCCAGCCATATTATTACTACCATAATATATTTCATTATTTAAAATAATTGCAGAACCTATCCCCGGCCCATATTTAATAAATAATATATTATCTCCTGTTACTTGATCATTCCGATTGATTTCTGCTAAAGCTAGCGCTCGCACATTATTGTCTACTACAACTTTCATTTCTAAAAGTTCTTCTAGCTTTTCTTTGATTTTAACTTCTTGATCCCAGAGGCCATAGGCATGTTTGCTCAAACCTTTTTTTGAATCAACCAGACCAATCATACCAACTCCAAAACCAAGTATATCATCTTTAACCTGATTATTTTCCCAGAGAAAAGTAATAACTTTTTGGGCCAACTCTTTTAAAAATTCTGCTGGAGAAATCTCCTTATTAGTTTTTACAAAAGTTGAATCCTTTATTTCCCCGGCTAGATTACCAATTGCAATTTTAGTGAAATCTATACCAATATCAATAGCAACTACACTGTATTTATCATAATTTACATCAATTAGAATTTCTCGTCTTCCTGATTTTTTAACTCCATTATCAACTTCCCCTATTTCGCTAACTAAATCTTCTGCAATCAGATCACTGATTAAATTACTTACTGCTGCAGCTGTAAGGCCAATTTTCTCAGATATATCTTTTCTGGACATTGAACCCTGATTTCTTAATAGTTTAAGAATAGAACTTCGATTTTTTAATTTAACATTTGACATATTAATACCTGACATTATTCTCCCCCTTGAAAATACAGTTAGATTAAAGAGTTTAATTTATTATAAATTAAACTTTCTCCTATTTTATATTTTTTATGTTTTTATGTTTTTTTAATAATCTTTACTGTTAATAATATATTAGACATAAAAGTTTTTAATCCTCTTTTATGTTAATTATTTATATAGATATTTTTTAAATAAGAAAAAGAGGCTGTCCAGATAAAACAGCCCCGAATTTGATTATTTAATTTTTAGTGTTTTAAAAAATTAAGAATTGTAAGCAAAATTTCTAATTACAGATTTGAACGGAATAAATCAATTTTTTCTATAACTTTATTTTTTATTCCTTCTCTTGCTGCTCCCATGATTGCTGTACATTCTATTTCATCTGGATTTTCCTCCCAGACTCCCTTGATTCCCTGGTTAAAAGCAACTTTTAACTCTGTACCAACATTAACCTTAGAAATACCAATATCTATAGCTTTTTTTACACTTTTAGCAGGTACTCCAGACCCTCCGTGCAGTACAAGCGGCACCTCAACTTTTTCTCTAATTGCTTTAAGTCTTTCAAAATCTAATTTGGGTTCTCCATCGTAAAAGCCATGTGCTGTTCCTACTGCAACTGCCAGAACTGCAATTCCTGTTTCGTCAACAAATCGTTTTGCTTCTTCTGGATCAGTTAAAGCACTTTCTGTTGATTCTTTTCCATCTTCAATACCCTGCAGCTTACCTAATTCTGCTTCTGGATAAATACCATATTCTGCTGCTTTCTCTACTACTTTTTTTGTGTTGGCTATATTTTCTTCAATTGGCAGATGAGATCCATCATACATTACGGAAGAAAAACCTGCTTCGATACACTTAAATACAATATCCAAATTGTCACCGTGATCTAAATGCAGACAGAGTGGTACTGAGCAATTTTTTTCTGCTGCTTTAACTGTATTAATTAAATAATCAATACCATAATATTTAAGTGGTCTTTCGGTAATTGCAATTATTACAGGTGATTGAGCTGCTTCTGCAGCTTCAACAACGCCCTGAACATATTCCATATTATGTACGTTAAAATTGCCGATTGCATAGCCCTTTTCTGTTCCTGCTAAAATTTCTTTTAAAGTAATCATTTTATCTCTCCTAATTATTATCAAATATAATTCTAAAATTAAATAACTTTCTATGTTAAATTAAAATAATGATTCATAGCCTTTTAAAAAAGTCTTTAACTGTTCTAAAGTAGGTGGCTCAGCATTTCTGATAAAATAGCCTGCTGTTGAACTGGCTGCTGCCAATCTGATTTCTGGGTCATCAGAAATAATCATTGCCGAAATATAACCACCATTAAAAGTATCTCCTGCTCCGGTTGTCACAACAGGATTTTCACAGTAAGGCTGTTCTAACTTTTGAGCACCTGAATCATTAACACTTAAAGCAAAATTATTGGTATGAACCACAAAGTTTGAGATTCCCATTTCTTTTCTGATTTCTTGAGCAATATTAATATAATTATTTTTTTCTAGTTCAGTTTCAATTCCTAAGGCAGCGGCAGTATCAATAGTTTCAGTTCTATTTAAACTTACTGTTAGTTCAAAATATTTTTCTAAAGCTCCCAGACTCCTTGAAAATTCTGCCAGATCATAATTACTTCTTTTTTTTACATTGCCAAAATCCATAAACATTTTTCTCTTCTTATCTTTAATTTTTGGAATAACTTCTTCTATAATTCCCTTAATTATTGTGTCATAATAAGGCATATTTGACCAGTAGCCAAAAGCAAGGAGATCAGCTTGATCTATAATTTCTATTAATTTAGTTAAACCAACTTTATTTTTAAGCTGATTCCAGTTCATTTTACGTATATTTTCATTATTTGGAAACATCAGCTTACCATCTTCAAACTCAAAGATTTGAGCTGAGCAGGGATCTCCTAAACTTATTATTTCCGAATCTTTGACAAGATCTTTAAAAACCTCATCATTTTCTTTTTCTCCAAAAAGCGAAAGTAAGGTTGTATTAATCCCCAGATAATTTAAAACTCGGGCAGTATTGGCATTAAATCCCCCTGCTCTCTTATCTTTTTTTAAAATTTCTGTGCTGAGGCCGCCTCCAGCTGAATCTTTAATCCTTTGATTTAAAGTCAGCATTGAATTCATAACTTTATAATCCTCAACTGAATTTCTTTCTGATACAAGAGTCCAAATATTATCTATAAATCCATCAAAACCAAAAAGTACATTCTGATTTAAATTTTTAGTTTCAATTTTATCTAATCTATTTTTTGCTTTTTGAGTATAACTTACTCTATTTTTTTCTAAAGGCATTTACTATCACTCCTCAGCAAATAAGCTTATTAATAATTTCTTAAATTTCAATTTTAATATTCGGGCCATAAATTGCTGCTTTAGCCCCTTTTTCAATCATTCTTTTATTTTCAGGATGTGCTAAAAGCCATTTGTTTTTAGCAAATAAAAAATCATCATTTTTACTTTTCTCTAGGGCTAAATTAGTCTGATCAGGTAAAATAACTGCACACTTAAAACCTGCTTTTTCTACTTTGCAGGGAGCAAAATGCAGTGTTGTTCCATAAATTTCTACTATCGTACCTTTTTTAAGATAAAAAGCCTCAACATTTTCGGAATTATATTTGCCATTTTCAATATCCTGAACTTTTCCTAAAAGTAAAATTAGATCTGTAACTGCAATATTTATTTCTGCACCTTTATGATATTCTAGTGCACCTAAATGTTGGTTTTTCCCATTACAGTATCCTATTTCTATCGGCATTTCACCATAAAAATCATTTTCGAGATCTTTTTTTATTTGAGATCCTGCTAATGCAGCTAAATCTGGCTGATAAGTATTTCCTCTTTCAGGAATTTCAGTCTTTTCTTTCAGGTAATTGCTTATTACAGACAGATCATAATTTTCAATTAATCTACCGTATTTAATAAAAGAATTTTCTCTAACATCTTTGATATTCAGACCGGGATTCAATTTATTCAATTCCGCCAGGCGACTGCCTTTAGGGCTGATTAAATCTCTAACTTTTAATTCATTTTCTTTTGTAATTGTCATTAGATTTCAGCTACCTCCTCAAAAAGCTGCCTGGATTCGGAATCTTTTCTATAAAATACTGGGGGTTGGCCCAGGGGAGCTTTAACTTTAATTTCGCCTCCATTAAATTCTTTGCCGCTCCAGAGATGAATCCACTTATCTTCGGGTAAATATACTTCCCATTCGTCTTTTTCTTTTTGATAAACGGGTGCTACTAATAGATCTCTTCCCAACAAATATTGATATTTAAGATCATAGCATTTTTGATCAGCTTCGTAATGCATAAAAAGAGGTCGCTGAACTGGTATTCCTTTTTCGGTATTTTCTTTAACTGCTGCTTTAATATATTTACTTAGTTTTTTATAGATTTTAGTCATTCGAGCTAAATGATTAATTGCTTCTTGATCATTATAGACCTGGAAGTTTTCTGAAGGTCTATTACCCTCATGAGTTCTCATAACTGGAGTAAAGGCTCCCATTTCTGCCCAGCGCATAAATAACTCTTTAGTTCTAATATTGCCGTGCAGACTTGTATAACCACCTATATCACTATGGTGCAGACCACAACCTGTCATTCCCATTGATAAAGCTGCAGGAATTACTGAGGCCAGACCATCATCAAGACTCCAATTGACACTCTGATCTCCGGCCCACATTAAGGTGCAGTATTTTTGATTGCCTGTAAAACCAGCTCTCATAAAGTAGAGAACTTCCTCTAATTTACCTGCTTCTTTTACCGCCTCATAATTAACTTGGGCCCAGATTGCAGGCCAGGCATTATGCATAATTTCTGCACTCTTACCATTACTTAAAACACAGTCAGTTGGTAGATATTCTCCAAAGTCAGCCATCCAACCGTCAAGACCAAAATCTATTAAATTTTCCTTAATTACTTCTTTATACCAGTTAAAAGCATCTTGGTTGGTGAAATCAACAACTCCACAGTAAAATTCACCGAAGTCTACTAAATAAATCTCACCCTCACTGTCATAGGCCAGATAATCGTTGGCTGCTGCCTCCTGATAAAGGCTTTTACCTTCTAAGACATAAGGATTAATATAACCCATAAAACGAATATCTTCATCTTTTAATTCTTTTAGTTTCTGATCAAGTTCAGGATATAGCTCCTGGTTCCATTCCCAGTTCCAGCTTAATCTTTTACCAAAAGATGTATGCTTTACACCCTGCCAGTCCTGACACCAGAGAGCTGATAACTCAACTCCATTTTCTTTTAATTTTTCTTTCTGTTCTAATACAAAATCTGTACCTCCCTGGATACCCAGTATAAGTCCATTATAGACCCATTCTGGTAGTTCAGGCTGTCTGCCTAGATAAGCTGTCAGTTTTTCTACTAATTCTAAATAACTTTCACCTGTTTCAAAAAGCAGATAATCAGGAATGTTCCAGACTTCCAGTTCATGAAAATCATCATTTTTAAAGTTAAAGTCCTGATAAGCTGTACTTTCTAAATGACAGTAATATTTTTTGGTAGAAATAAAAGTTGGCTGCGGATAATTGGTAGTATAATAGTCACCACCCGCTTTATCTTTGACATCTGCCTGCCAGGTTGTATATGTTTCTTTATTTCTGCCAACTCCAGGCTCAGAGGTCCAGATGGGAAAGTTTTTTCCTCTCAGATTAAAATATGAAAGCTGTTCACCACAACCATATATTTTTTCTTCTTGATCTGCAGCTAATCTCAACCAGAGTCGATTAATCCCACTGGAGCTTTCTAAAAACTCAAGTTTTAACCTGCCAGCTACAAGCCCAGCCTTAATCTTAAGGCTGAGCCCTCCTTCTCTGCTGCTTTTTAAGGTGATTAGAGAATAATTGGCTTCTTCTTCTATTTGAAAATATTTCAGTGGTACTCTGCTTTCTAAATAATCTTCTATCTCAAAATTACCTCTATACATTTTATATTCAGCATCACCTGAGCCGGCAAAAGCAAAAGGAGATTGCTGGCTGTGTTCAATTAAAATTTTGGAATTATATTCAATTTTAAATGAATTTTTTTCTTCTATAATCTTCATTATAATGCCTCCTGCTCAAGAACATCTTCGTAGACCTCAGATTCGGAATCGATAACTTCTTTTCGCTGCTGTTCTAAGATATAATTTTTATATTTATCATATAAAGTATTAACACTTAAATAAGCTGCAACTCCTGTAAAACCAAGTAATATGACTATTGATTTCCAGAAATTTGGAGAAACTGTTGCATGTGGGTAAGCAAGCCCTATTTTAGAGAATAATAGGTAAGTAAAGATAATTGCTGATCCTAAAACAACTGATGTTAATAGTGAATATTTCCATGGTTTCATATCAACCCTAGCTTTACTCTGATAGCTCCAGCCTTCTTTTTTAGGTGACATTTTACCTATAGCAAGCATCATTGCAACCTCTGTCCAGAAAAGAATAAAGTAAACATGAACAAAGTGAATTGGTACTGACCAGCCAAATAATGATTCCAGACCCCAAACCAGCATATAATATGTAACTACGTGGAAATAGACAACGATTTTAGCTGCTTTTGCAGGAACTTTTCTGGTTAAAACTCCAACCATTACAAGAACTATAATTGGGATATTGAAAAAACCGGTGAAACTTCTAATTAAATCCCAAACTCCATCTGGGGCGTGCATCAGCATTGGAGAAACTACAAAGGAAATCAGAGCAACAATAATTCCAAAAATCTTACTTACTTTTATCTGCTTTGCATCATCTGCATCTGGATTAAAATGTGGTTTATAAATATCTAAAACAAACATTGTAGCAGCACTGTTTAAAAGTGAGTTAAATGAACTTAAGACCGCTCCTAAAAGCACAGCTAGGAAGAAACCAGATAAGGCAGTTGGTAATAAATCACTGACTAAGGTTGGAAAAGCTAAGTCAACTGAGGCCATATCGGCTCCATAAAGGTGAAAGGCAATAACTCCAGGAATCATCATCATAAATGGTACTAAGATTTTAAAGAATCCTGTAATGATAACACCTTTCTGACCTTGAGCCAGATCTTTAGCACCTAAAGTTCTCTGAATTACATACTGGTTGGTACCCCAGTAAAATAAGTTAGCATAAATCATCCCGGTAAATAAGGTTCCAAATGGAATTGAATCATTGGGACCACCGATTGCATTTAACTTATCTGCGTGATTAATTGTAATATATTTCATACCCTCTATCACACTGCCATCACCAAGCGCGGCAAAGCCAAGGATCGGCATTAAAATACCAATTATTAAAAGTCCCATTCCGTTAATTGTATCAGAAACTGCAACCGCCTTAAGGCCTCCAAAGATTGCATAAATTGATCCGATAATTCCTACAATCCAGACTACTACCCAGACTGATTGTGCATAAGATATATTGAATAATGTTGGTACATCAAATAATCTTAAGACTGCAAGTGAGCCGGAATATAAGACTGAAGGGATAGTTACAAAAACATAACCCATCATAAATAAATATACCGAAAGTCTTCTTACACCCTCATCATAACGATCACTTAAAAAACCAGGTAAGGTTGTAAAAGCCCCTCTTAAATATTTAGGAAGTAGATAAAGAGCAAAGATAATAATTGCTACTCCAGCTGTAACTTCCCAGCCCATATTTGATAAGTTTAAACGATATGACTGGCCATTTAAGCCAATTAATTGTTCTGCCGATAAATTTGTCAAAAGTAATGAACCTGCAATAAAAATTCCAGTTAAACCTCTACCAGCTAAAAAATATCCATCTGAATCTGAAACTTCACCTTTTGTTTTTATATAAGAAACCCAGGCAACCAATCCCATAAAAATCGCTGCTGTTACTAATGTGTAAGTTATATCCATTTTTATTCCCCCTGTTAATAATGAGTATTTTTTGAACTCTCATCTTGTATTATTCTTATTATTATTATAGAGAGGGCTAAATTATTATTTTTTTCCAATTAAATTTTTTCAACTTAAGCTAATAACAATTAATCATGATTAATTGTATGTATTTTTTAGTTTTATAATAAAATTATATTAGTTATCTAATTACTTCCCAATTTTTAAGATCTGCAAATATCTCAAAAGCTGCTGTGTAATCTCCATAAACTACAGAAATATGATGTGCTACCCCTTTTTTGACTACCATATCCAGGACTTCATTAATATTCTTTTCAAATCTACCTTTAAAGTAGGTACCTTTTAATTCTTTTTCCATTTCAATACCTTCACCTTTTTGTAAAAAGACTCGATATTTTCCCTGAGCAGAATCAAATCTTAGTACAGAAAAATCATCACTTTTCATTACAAAGTCTGCTGTAACTCCTCTACCTCCAGCAAAATAACTATCAAGAGCAATATTACATTTGCCATCCCATAAATTACAGGGAGCTACTCCACAGTGCCATAAAAGAGCATAGTCTTCTTCGAGATCAACTTGTGATAAATCTGCCAAAAATGGTGTTTCTGCACCAACGGCCTGATGAGCTAACATTGACATTGCGCCTTCTACATCACCTTCACAGGCTATAATATAATCTTCTGACTGCAGCAGTGACATTGCCGCACAGGGAGAAATACCAAAATTATCAGCAAACTCCGGCCAGCATCTAACTGCAAGTGCAGATAAATTATTATCATCAATAAAGTTTTTAAATTTGGCACTTAAGTTTGCAACTTTGTTTAGCTGAGTTTCATTAATCCCTGAGATATCAAAAATATCTTTAAGCTGTTCTTCTCGCGCTTTAACTTCATCATCACTAACTTGATAATTCATTAAATCACTTAATTCATAATGGTCGATTAAAAGTCCTGTTTGATCAAAACTATTTAATTCGTCCATTGAAAGATTAAAAAAGCCTTTGGCTCTATAGCCTAAAATACCAATTTTAGCATTTTTTAAGGCAGTATTTATTCTAATTGCATCAATCCAATCTTCATCAATTTTATCCCCAATATTAACGTGGTATTTTCTATTACCTGATTTATAAAGGTTGGATGAATTTAAATTAACTCCACAGACTGAATTTAATCTAATTTTACCACCATTATAAGGTAGTTCATTTAATCCCCATAAAAGTATTGGTTTTCTTAAGACTTTATCAATCTCAAGGATCAGATGACCTAAATGAAAAGTTCCGCTAATTACTGCTACTGCATCAACATTAGCTGAATTTAATTTTTCTGCTGCTGCCTGAGCATCTTCTACCTCGATTACCAATTCTTCAATTATTGTATACTCTATATTCTCGATTTCTTTTATGTCTTTTTGAATATCAGCATATAAATCTTTCGCTGCTTCGAAATCAAATGTTTTTCTACCTAAACAAACAATTCCTAATTTAATTTCCTTTTTCATAATTGTCTTCCTCCACATTATAATATTAATTAAAAGATATATCTATTAATTTTTAAAATTAAATGATTTATTTTAAATTAAAGTCTTTTTTCTACCGCTTTAATAGAAGCTGAAAAGTCTTCTTTCCCATAATTTTCTTCCATTGCCTTCTGATAAACATCTTTTACCAGATCAATTCCAGGTAAGTTAAGATTTAAATCTTCTTTAATTTCAGCTGCAATGTTTACATCTTTATTCATGTTTTCTACAGAAAAAGCTGTGCTGAAGTCTCTGTTTTTAATACTTTCTGCCTTAGCATCTAAATAAAAGTTTTGGCCTCCACCATATGAAATTGCTTTAGCAAAATCATCAATTTCAATATCTGATTTTTGGGCCAGAGTCATCATCTCATTAACTGCATTTTGAACCTCTCCAACCAACATATTATGGCAAATTTTCATCATTAAACCAGAACCGTTATCGCCAAGATGAATTATGTTTTCTCCCATACATAATAGGAGATCTTTGACCTGATTATAAACTTCTTTATCTCCACCAAAATATATACCTAAAGTACCAGCTTCTGCTGCAGATTTACTTTTAACTACTGGAGCCTCAACCATTACTGATCCCTTTTTCTTTACTTCTGCTGCAATATCTTTTGAAATAGCTGGATTTATAGTACTCATATCAATCCAAATTTTATCTTCATTTAATTCTTCAGCAATTTCATTATAAACTGCCTTTACATGCTCTCCTTTTGGTACCATAGAAATTATAATATCTGCCTTTGCTGCTAAGTCTTGATTAGAAGCTGCTCTGACAGCACCCTGTTTAACCATCATTTCAATTTTTTCTTCATTGAGGTCATAAACTAAAATTTCTTCATCTCTTTTTTTTAGCAAATTTGCACACATTGACTCTCCCATAATTCCCAGACCAATAAAACCAATCTTATTCATCTTTAGAACCTCCCACTAATTATTAAAATATTTAACTGTTTTCCTAAAACTAATTCAACTTTTGAAATAGGTTTAATTAAAAGCTTTAATCAAACTCTCAAAAAAAATATAATTAAAAATAAAATTATGAATATAATAACTCATCATCTTTTTTGAACCTTTAAAACTTTATAAAAGAGTTTATTAATTAAGTTTTACTATATTTGATATTGATTAACTCTTTTAATTAACTTGTTTATATTATAGGATAATAATTTTTAGATGTCAATAAGAATATTAAAAAAAATCAAAATAATTTTATTTTTATTTAAAAATTAATGACTATTTTAGATAAACTTGAAAATAAGCCACATAAATATAAAGCTTAAAATATTAGTTAGATTTACTAAACTACCACTGATTTTGGTGTTTAACTTATTTTCGATTGAATATGGAATTACTGCCATGCCAGTTGGCATAACAACTCCTAACAAAATAACACCATTAAAAAGTTTCCCAAATGGTAAGATTAAATACAATGCTATTCCCACTAATAATCCAAAACTATATTTAACAATAACTGCTTTTGATATTTTTTTAAGCTCTGATCTATCAAGTTTAAATTCTAAATAAATACCTAAAACAAGTAAAACCAAAACCCCATTAATCCCTGCTACTTTTTTTAGAACCGAAAATAAATAAAAATTAAGTTCAAAATTAAAGATATTAAGTAAAAGTGCTAATAAATAACTCATTAGAGGAATAAAGGTCAGCAGCTTTTTTGTAATAACTGTCGCAGATAATTCATTTCTTTTAGGACCATAACTTGCTGCAGTTATATAAGCTAAACCAAATATTATAACTGCATTTCCCATATCAAAAAATGCCATATACTGCAGACCGGTTTTACCCCAGATATTTTCTATAAAAGGATAAGCAAATAAGCCTATGTTAAAACCAAGAAGTGAGATAATTAAACTACCAGCATCTTCTATTTTAATATCTTTAAATAGTTTCTTAGCTAAAAAATAGGCCAAGAATCCATAAACAATGTTTGTTAGCGGTAGTATTATTAAATTAGCATTTAAATCAAGATCTATAAAAACTGTTATTATTAGAGCTGGCAGTGTGATATTCATTATTATTTTTACCAATGAATTCCCATCATTTTTATTTAAAATCTTTAATTTTTTCAAAAAATAACCAAGTAAGATAACTGCTAGTGATATAATAAATATTTGATTGACATTTCCCATTTTTTACATTCCCCCGTAAATAAAATTATTTATCTAATAATCTATCAATTAATAAAAAATTGGATGTTAATTAAAAGCTTTAATTAATTATTTACAGTATAACTTAATAATCTGATTCAGGCAAGCATATTTAAAGATTTTTTAATAATTATACAAAAAAAGCATTTGCCTAACACTTCTGAATTTATTAGTTGAAAACCAATAATTCGAAAAAGTAGTTAAACAAATGCCTGGATCTAAAATCAAGTTATATATTTTATTTTAATAAAAGATATTATAGTTACTAACATGATAAACATGGTTTTTTCTTCTATTAATTTCCTCTTTAAATTTCTTTTTATTATAATACATATTTTTATCTGCATTTTTTATCATTTCTTCTAAACTATTATACTGCTGATTATGATGAACATATCCAAAAGCAATACTAAGATGTTTTTCAGGGTGATTTTCAATTTTAGTTTTTAACCTGTTTACAATTTTTTTGCATTTTGCTTTATCTGTATGGGGCAGAATTATTGCAAATTCATCCCCACCAATTCGAGAAATGATATCTTCTTCTCTTAACTCAGATTTTAATAAATTCGCTGCTGCTTTTATATAATAATCCCCCTTTTTATGGCCCTGATTATCATTAATTTTTTTAAGATTATTGATATCTGCAATAATTACAGATAGATTATGTTCTGCTGGATCATTTAATTCTCCCAGTTTGTTTTCAAAATATCTTCTATTATATAAACCGGTCATTTCATCATGAAAGCTTAAATACTTTATTTCTTCATTTTTCTTTTTTAATAAATTAATCTGCTGATGATTTAAAATAATTCCGATAAAAATTTGAATTATAATGAAAATCTTAATTATATTGTAGTATTCTAAAAACAAAAGAGGAATATAAACAATTAACTGTGTTAGCCAAATTATTAAGGCTTTTTGACTATAATAATTTTTTAATATGTATTGAACTGTTAGGATTAATATCCCCAAATAGGCCAGCCCAAAAAGATAATCTGCTGTGTCATCAATATGTATAAAAATAAATCTAAAAAATAAAATAAAGAAAATTATGTAAATTAAACTATAAATAAATTTAACCTTAAATTTTTCTAATCTCAGTTCCATCTTATCTCATCTCCAGCTCATCTTTATTTTTTTAATTATAATAATGTTCTCTTATATTATTATAATGTCATTATATATTAATTATTCTTTATTAACTAAATAATTCCTTTATATTTTTGCTAAATTTTAATAATTTATGTATACTGTTTTTAAGAATAATAAAAATATTTTAATTTAATAAGGAGCTGAGCCTATGGAATTTAAAAAAGAAGATATTTTAGAAGAATTACATTCAATCTTTTTAAATAAAACTTTTGATGCCCTGCTGCCTCCTTTAATTTATGCAGTCAGCAATTCTATTTTTGGACTTCAAACTGCCGTTATTCTGGCAGTAACTACGGCTTTAATAAATTTTAGTAGAAGAATTATTAAAAAAGAAAATTGGAAATATTCTCTAGCAGGATTAATTGGAGTAATTTTTGCTTCTTCTTTTGCATATTTGAGTAACAACGCCAGTAATTATTTTATTCCGGCTCTGACATCTTCTACTCTTTTTCTGTTGGCTTCAGTAATAACAGTGCTGATTGGAAAACCACTTGCAGCCTGGGCCAGTCATTTAAGCCGCGGTTGGCCTTTAGAATGGTTTTGGCGGCAGGATGTTAAACCTGCTTACAGAGAGGTAACAATTTTATGGGCAGTTTACTTTGCTCTCAGGCTTACTATTCAGCTTAGATTATTTTTTAGTGAGGCAGTACTAAACTTAGCCTGGGTAAATATTCTTTTAGGCTGGCCAGCTATTATTGTTGTTTTAACTATCAGCTACATCTATGGAATTTGGCGACTAAATGATTTAGGTGGTCCTGGAGTAGATGAATTTAAAGAAGGAAAAGAGCCTCCCTGGGACGGTCAAAAAAAGGGTTTTTAATAGGACAGGCCAAATATCCTAAATAGAATTAGATAAATTCAACTAGCAAATAGAAAAGCTCATGCAGGCAGATATATTATCTGCAGACATGAGCTTTTAAATTAAAATAATTTTAGATTATTATTCTGTTTTTGCTAAATCAACTAATGCCTGAATTGCAATCTCAATTGATTTAGACTCAGCCTCTTTAAATAGTCTATCCTTTTCTTCAAGGCTGAACTGTTTTTTCTTAATAATATTAGAATCAGTACCTACAATAGCTCCAACCTTCAAATTTCTTTTGGCAGCTACTATAAATAAAGTGGCACATTCCATTTCTGAAACTATCATCTGGGTATTTAAAAGTTCCTGGTTCAATTCCTGATCCTGCATATAATAAGCATCTCTGGTATAACTGCCGCCAATATAGACATCTTCTCCTAAGTCTGCAGCAGCTTTTTTAAGGGCATCAGTAATTGTATCATCGGCAACAGCCGGGTAATTGGCTGCTAAATATTCAAAAGAAGTTCCTTCGCCGCGATAGGCGGAATTAATAACTGCTACACTACCAACCGGCATCTCCTCTTTTCTGCCGCCAGCTGAACCAACTCGAATAAAGGTATCTGCTCCCAGTTTAGCCAGCTCTTCCATCGCAATAGCTGCGGAAGGACCACCAATACCAGTTGAGCAGACAGTTAATTCTACTCCATCTTTCTCACCTGTAAAAACAGTATATTCTCTATTAACAGCTATTTTTTCTGCCTGATCAAATTTAGCTGCAATTCGTTCTGCCCGGCCTGGATCACCCGGAATTAAAACGTATTTAGCTACATCTCCTTTTTTACAACGAATATGTTTTTGTAATGTTTTATCGTAGTCCACTTTTAGTTATTCCTCCTCATCAATAATTAAATTAACAATTTCCATTTTTTCTACATCTATTAAACCTCTATCAGTAATTTTTAAAGCTGGACTTACCGGTAAGGTGTTGGTGCTTAAGGACATGATTGGGTTATAGTGTTGATAACCAAGTTCAATCATCGCTTCTCGAATTTTTGAAATTTTTTCTGCCAGTAAATCTAGCGGTTTTTCTGTTAAAATCCCGGCTACCTCAAGCTGGAGTGAGGCTTTAATTTCCCCGTTTTCTACCACACAGTATCCGCCCTGATTTTCGATTACCCAGTTAGCAGCTAGTAAAGCATCCTCCATATTGGCAGCAATTAAATATAAATTATGGTGGTCATGGGCATAAGTAGTGGCAATGGCTCCTTTTTTAATAGTGCTGCCTGTAATTAAGCCTTTAGCAAAATTATGGTTACCATAGCGAGAGATTACTGCTGCTAAATTATATTCACTATTCTCCCAGTCTAAAAATCCATTTTTTAGTTTTAATTCTGCAGTTTTTTCTGCTGTATAAGTACTTTCGGATTTAACTTCAATGATTCGGCACTTAACTTTTTCTTTATTTGAAAAATGTTTTATCTGCAATTTTTCTTTAGTCAATTTATCAATCTTAACTGACTTATAAAATTTAGCTGGAAAAGCTTTAGCATAATTTTCAGTTTTTGCTTGAGCCTGATTATAAACTTTTTTACCCTCTGTATAAACCTCTGCAATTTCAAATGACTCTAAATCATCTAAGATAATAAAATCTGCTCTTTTGTTAGGAGCTAAACTGCCGCGATCAGATAATCTCATTCTCCTTGCTGGAGTATAAGTTGCCATATAGATAGCATTTTCGATACTAACTCCCATTTTAACAATTTTTCTTAAGATATGATCTAAATGACCTTTTTTTACTAAAGTATCAGCCATTACATCATCAGTTACTAAAGCTAGGTGTTCATACAAATCATTTTGGATAATATAATTAATGACTTCAGGGCGCAGTGATTTTTCCTGGATTTCTACAAAAATTCCATTATAGATTCTATCCTTTAGTCTTTCGACTGACTGCAGACAATGGTCAGAATTAATTCCGGCTGCTGCAAATTGAGCCAGCTCTTCCCCCAGCAAAGATGGAATGTGTCCCTCAATAATATAATCTGGATGATTTTTATTTAAAAAACTTAAAATTTTATTAATCGGCAGGCTCTGATCTCCAGTTAAAACAGCTTCATTGTTCATTACCTCACCCAGACAGACAACTTTTTCTTCTGTTATTAGTTCTTTAACTTCTTGAACGGAGATTTTGGCACCTGTTGTTTCCAGTTTTGAGGAGGTGGAAGGAACAGAACTGGGAATAGCATAGTAAATATCTACTGCTGCCTCTTCTCCAGCTTTAATCATTGCTTTAATACCTTCAATTCCAAAAACATTTGCTATTTCGTGGGGCTCAGAAACAATAGTTGTTATACCGTGTTTAATAATTTCGGCTGCAAACTGCTTTGGTGCTGCCATTGAACTTTCTATATGCATGTGAATATCAATTAAACCTGGAATAATAAACTTCCCTGCCGCCTCTATTTCTTTTTTTGCCTTAATGTTTTTTGGATATTTTTCTGCAGTATATACAATCTTTTTATTTTTTACTGCTAAATGTCCCTGAAAGAACTTTTTGAAATAACTATTATATATATTTGCATTTTTAAATAAGATATCTACTTCTTCCACCATAAATCCCCCTAAACTGCTATTTGATTATTTTTGTAATTTATTAAATTTCTTTTCAAATATTTCATTTTTTTGATTTTAATAAGCAAACATTCTGTTCCAGCGCTGCATCCAGGCTTCTTTGTTTTCATTGATTAAATTCCAGTCAATTGTGTTTAAGCTATTAATTAATTCTGCACCATAAGTTAAACCTTCAGCCTCAGCTGCAGTTAATTCAACTTCTGTATTTAAAGGAGATTCAACCTTATCCATAGCCATTTTAGTCTGTACTTCTTCACTGATGGCATAGTTGATGAATTTCTCAGCCAGCTCCTGATTATCACTGCCTTTAACAATATTTAAAGTATTAAAGTTAGCAAAAGAACCTTCTTCAGGATTTAACCAGACTGCTCCATCAACAGCATCTTTAACTCTAAAGAAAGCAAAGTCCATTGCAGGTGCTGCAGCAATTTCTCCTTGAGCAAACATATTTGCTACATCAGATGAGCGAGAATAATTTTTAACAACATTTTCTTTCATTTTTTCTAATTCAGCAAAAGCTTGATCAGGATTTTCAGCAAGCTCTACTCCTGCTTTTTCGGCAGCCATGATTAACATTGCTGGCCCGGCAGTAGTATTAAAGTCTGGAATTGAAACATTATCTTCAAAAGATTGATTCCAGAGATCAAACCAGGATTCAATAGGCTCGTCTACAGCATTTTGATCATAAATAATACCCAGCTTAACCAATGTATAAGCAGGTCCATACTGCTCACCATGTGGAGCTTTTGCAACTGGATATAATTTTTCGATATTAGGAATGTTATCTCTATTTAGCTCAGCAATCATGCCTGAATTGATGGCATCAAGTGCATAAGATTCTGCTAAATAAATTACATCTACTGTTGATCCCTGACGCATTTTAACTTTGTTTAAACGAGTCGAGTTGTTTCCTACTTCTAATTGAATTTCACAATCATATTTTTCTTCAAATGGTTGATAAAGATTCTTCCATAAAAGATCCTCATTATAACCCCAGGTTGAGATTACGAGTGTTTCTTTAGCCATTACTGCTGACGATAAAACAATTGACAGAACAAAAATAGTAATTAAGAAAATCGGTAAGTATTTTTTAAACATTTTATTCCTCCCTGACAAGAATTATTTTTTCTTCTGGAAAATATAAATTAACTTTTTTATTATTTTCAATTCGTTTTTCAGTGGCTGCATTGACAACAAATTCTCCATACTCTGTTTTAACATTATACTGATATTTTTCACCTAAAAAAGTACTGATTTTAATTTCTCCGCTGATAGTATTTTCTTTTTCCTCACCTCCAGCCAAAGTAATTTCTATATCATTAGGGCGAATTGATGCCCGGAACTTATCTATATTGGTATTTAAATCAGCAGAACTTACTTTAAATAATTCACCTTTAGCTGTTTTAAAGGCCTCTTCTGCTTGAAAAAGATCAAAGAAGTTTTCAAAACCTACAAAATCTGCGACAAATTCTGTTTCTGGTTTCCTATATATTTTTTCAGGACTGTCTAACTGCTCTATTTCGCCATCTTTCATAACTACTACTCGGTCGGAAATCGAAAAACATTCTTCCTGGTCATGGGTTACATAAACTGTGGTCAGTCCTAATTTCTGCTGAATATTTCTAATTTCAACTCTCATTTCCACCCGCAGTTTAGCATCAAGATTACTTAAAGGCTCATCTAAAAGCAGTAAGTCTGGCTCAATTACTAAGGCTCTAGCTAAAGCAACCCGCTGCTGCTGGCCTCCTGATAATTCTGCTGGATATCTTTTTAAAAAACCACTTAAGCCTACCAGCTCTATCATTTTTTCTACTCTTTCTTTGATCTCTTTTTCTGCTGTTTTCTGCATTTTAAGTCCAAAAGCAACATTGTCAAAAACATTTAAATGGGGAAATAAGGCGTAATTTTGAAAGACAAAACCAAAGTGTTTTTTATGTACTGGTACATCTGTAAAATCTTGACCCTTAAACATTATTTTACCCTTTTGCGCTTTGACAAAACCAGCTATTGATCTTAAAGTGGTTGTTTTACCACAGCCGCTGGGACCTAATAATGAGACAAATTCTCCCTGATTAATGCTCAGATTAAAATCTTCTAAAACTGTATTTTTACCATATGCAACTTTTAAGTTCTCTAATGAAAGAAAAGACATCTCTTACCTCCTACTAATTTTCTACAAAATAATTTAGACCTAAACTTCTTTCTATAATAAACATCAAAACTGTAGTCATCAGCATTAGTAAAACAGAAAGTGCTGCAACTGTGGGATCAAAATAATATTCGACATAGCTCATCATCTGAATCGGCAGGGTACTGATTCCCGGACCGGTTAGAAAAACTGAGATAGGAACATTATTAAAAGAATTAATAAAAGCCAGGATAAAACTTGCTATGACTCCTGAACTGATATTTGGTAATACTATAATAAAAAATGTTTTTAAGGGGCTGGCCCCAAAAATAACTGCTGCCTCTTCTATTTCATAATCAAAATTCTCTAAGTTGGCAGAAATTACTCTAATTATGTAAGGAATTATAAAAATAGTGTGGCCGATTAAAAGACTGGTAAATACCGGCAGCTTCAATTTAATTATTAAAAAATTAAATAATGAAAATCCAAAGACTATCTGTGGAATTAAAACCGGTGATAAAAAGAATGATTCTACTAATCTTTTGTGTTTAAAATTACCTCTACTGATAATATAAGAAGCGGGAATCCCCATTAAAAGTGCTAAAAATGTAGAAATAACAGCAACTTTTAAACTTATAATAAATGTATTAATAAACATTTCAGTCTGTAAAACATTAATAAACCACCTGATTGAAAAAGCATCAGGAGGAAATTTTAGAAATTCAGACTCTCCAAAAGCGGTGACTGCAATTATTAAAAGTGGTGCAATTAAGAAAAAATAAACTAATAAAGTAAAAATACTCAAAGTTTTACCTTTTTCATTCACTATTTTACACCTCCTGGATTAAGCTTATCTGAGAAATAATTGATTAAAATAACTATGGTAAAGGTAGTTATAATCATTACTGCAGCAATTATTGATGCCTGCTCCCAGTTAAATAATGACAGTGCATTTTCATATATCAAAGTTGATAAAACTCTTGTCTTATCTCCACCTAAAAGCATTGGGGTAGTATAAGCTGTAAAACTGCCTGTAAAAACAAGGGCTGTACCAATGATTAAGCCTGGTAAACTTAAAGGAAAAACTATTTTCATAAATGCCTTAAATTTTGAGGCTCCCAGACTTTCGGCTGCTCTAATTAATTCTCCATCAATATTTTCCATAACTCCTACCAGTGATAAAATCATTAGCGGTAGAAATAGATATAAAAGACCTGTGATTACAGAAAACTCGGTGTAAAGCAAATTTAGGGGCTCATCGACTAATGATAAAGTCATTAAAATATCATTAATAATCCCATTTTTTCCTAAAATTATCATCCAGCTAAATGAACGAACCACTGGACTTGTCAGCAGTGGAAAAACTGCTAGAACTAAAAAAATACCTCTATATTTCTTAGCAGATCTTGAAATATAATATGAGGTAGGAAAACCTAAAAAAGCCGCTAAAATAGTTGTTATCCCAGCGATCTTGAGTGTTCTAAAATAGATATCTCTTAAGTAGTAATCTTTAAAAAAATTAGTGTATCCACTTAATGTCCAGCCGCCATCTACCTGAACTGTGCTGACCATAGTCAGTAAGATAGGTACTACTAAAAAGGATATTATAAATAATACAGCTGGTAAAAATAATAAATAACTCCACTTTCCTCTCACAATAACCCTCCCTATTTAAATTTTTATCGATACTATATATTATTCATTATAAATTTCACGATTCCTGCTTTTTTTATTGATTTTTTCTAAAATTATTGTTTTTTCGACATAATATGACATTTCAGTTAAGCTGAACATAAATCTAAAAAGACCCATCACCTGTCCACAATGATGGGCCTTTCAATATATTATTGCTGTAACTCTATAATTAAATTAACTGAATTTATTCAGCTAATTTAAAATCATTTGCTACTAAATCAAGCAGTGAAGTCACTGCCTCTTCTTCATCACTACCGTCTGCCTGAATTGTAATTTTATCATTTTTTGTTGCTCCCATAGTCATAATTGAAATTATGCTTTTAGGGTTATATTCTTTTTCTTCATTACCATTTTTAAATAATACTATATCTGATTTAAACTTACCAGCTAACTTGGAAAATATTCCGGCTGGTCTGGCATGAAATCCTTCTTCATGTTCTAATATGAATTCTGCTTTTTTCAATTTATTCACTCCTTCTAGAGCTATAATTTTAACTTGAAGTCTTATTTTATTTAGAAAAATTGTCAAGTAAATATTTTTCTGCTTTTGCTGACCAAAGTCCCTTATTATCTGCAATAATTTCTGCCAACTCAGCATATTTAGGATCTTGTTCTCCTTTTTTAGCAAAGTCTTCTAAAGCAGTTAATTCCAGATCAACAGCGTTATAAATTAGTTTTTTACCACCTGGAATCTTTGGTAAATTTTGAATAGTATCTGCTGCACTGTCCAGTCCTCCAACATGAGTAATCATTGTTGCCGGATTTAATCTTCCTGCCGCAGAGAGTTTTAATGATTCGCGCATATCATCATCATTACCACCTGTAGAACCCATAATATGAGTTGGCGAATAATGAATATTGTATAAATTAAATTCTGCGGAAAGTTCTTTATCAGTTGGACCTGCAAAAAAGTTCATACAGCCATCTTTTCCTAAAATTTGATCACCCTGTTCAGCCAGTGCTCTAACTGGAGCGTAGACAAATACATCATCATAGCCCTCTCCCTCAACTAAGCTTTTCAATTCGGCAGGTACATCTTCCATCTCAGCTGTGTTTATATAATGAAGTTCTACTCCCTGCTTTTTGGCTTCTTCTGGAGTAAATAAGGCAGCTGCTCGATCCAAACGATCCTGGTTAATATCAGTTACTACAACTACTGCAGGTTTGCGATCTGCATGCAGAGCATAGTCGATTGCACCCAGGCCCATTGGTCCAGCTGCACCCAAGAGCGCAACTTTTCCACCTTCAACAATACCCATTTTGTGAATATAGTTATTGCTTTCTGTGTGGTAAACTGCATGATAACCCCCTACAATACAGGACATTGGTTCTGAAAGTGAAGCCTCATAAAAACCATCTCCCTCATATTTTAAGAGATATCCCAATTCCATAACTTCCTGTGGAATTATTGTATATTCAGTATTTCCACCAAAATATTGATAGGAATAACCTGGTGCATAAGGACTTCCTTTATAATTTAAAGCCGGCTGAACTGCAAATTTTTCTCCTGGCTCAAACTGATCCTGCCACTTTTTACCTACCTTAATAATTTCTCCGGCAAATTCGTGGCCGGTAATAGTTGGTTTTTCAGCTACATCATCTGGTACTCTTTTATGGCGGCCACCCTGAATAACTGCTTTATAAGTTGACATACAGATACTGTTAGAAACTATTCTAGCTAAAATTTCATCATCTTTAATTTCTGGTAATTCAAATTCTTCTAATCTAAGATCATTTTCACCATATATTCTTACTGCTCTTGTTTTCATTATTAATCATCCTTTTTAAGTTTTAAATTTTCGAGAAAATTAAAATTTCATTACTTTTATCTCTTTTCTAAGTTTTTCTACATCTTCTCTGCTTCCCATCTCTGTACCCACTTTAATTAGAGTAGCACTGCTGCAGGCAGCTGCAGTTTTAAGCATTTTTTCTAATTTTAGTTCATTTTCTAAGCCATATGCCAGACCAGCAACCATTGCATCACCAGCTCCAACTGTACTTTTAACATTTAATTTTAATGGCTTGATTTTATATTTATCATCTGCTGTAATAAAAATGGCTCCTTCTTTTCCCAAAGACAACATAATCATCTCTATTCCCGTATCCAAAAGACTCTCAGCTTTTCTGATCATTGTCTTCAAATCTTTAAATTCCTCTTTAAAATGCAGAGCCAGTTCGTGTTCATTTGGTTTAATTAGTGTTGGAGCTGCTTTAATTCCTTCTCTAAAAAGAACTCCATCAGCATCCAATATTGTTTTAATACCTCTTTTTTTAGCAGTTGTTATCAATTTTGAATAAATATTATTTTTAATTCCAGCTGGTACACTACCTGCCAAAATTAAAATGTCTCCAGTTTTTAAATCAGTAAATATTTTTTTCTTTAACTCTGAAATATTTTTCTCAGAAATATCAGCCCCGGCTTCATTTAAATCAGTAAAAGTGTTATTGATTTGATCCACCATTTTTGTATTTGTTCTGGTTTCATCTTCAGTTTCTATAAATTCAGTTTTAATTCCAAGCTTTTCAACTTCTTTTTGAATATAATTACCTGCTGCTCCACCTAAAAATCCTGCTGCTGTACTCTGCTGACCTAAATTTTTTAACATTTTAGAAACATTAATCCCCTTACCTCCAGCATCCTTATGCACCTTTTTTATTCTATTGAGATGATTGATTTTAAAGCTCTCAACTATTATTGTCTTATCAACTGCTGGATTTAAGGTCACTGTTTTAATCATCATTATCAACCCTTATTTAAGTTTTGCTCCCCTATTTAATAGCCCGGTTAAATTAATTTCTGAGACCTGGACTTAAATAGGGAAGCTATATTATTTATTTTTACTTTATAATAATTTAAGCTTATCTTTATTGTGTTAATTTTTCATAAATTATAGTGTAAATTTTTCATAAAAATAATCAAGGTCATCTGTAGTTCTTAGCTTTTCCGCTGTGGAATTTTCTTCAATTAATTCAGAAAGATTTGCCAGAACTTTAAGATGTTCATTGCCAACACCAGCAATTGCAATTACAAGATAAGCCTTTTCTCCTTCAAAATCAACTCCATCCGGAAATTGAAGTATTGAAATTCCTGTTTTATTAATTTTCTTTTTAGCACTACCTACACCATGAGGAATTGCTACTCCCTGGCCGATATAGGTGGTCATTTCTTGTTCGCGATCTAGCATTGCTTCAATATAATCTTGATCAACATATCCACTTTCTACCAGCAGTTCTCCTGCCATTTTAATTGCTTCATTTCTTTCAACACTATCTAAACCTAGTTTTATATTTTCTTTCTTTAAAATTTCTTGATTAGAGGAAACCGACTTAGATGAACTGGACTCAGTTTCTTTTTCTTCTAATGTTTTACTTTCATTTTTGCTTTCCTTTTTTGAATCGGCTCCTTCTCTAGTCAATCTTTCAACTAATTGATCATAGGCTGGTGTCTGTAGAAAATCCTGAATTGAAATATGCTCGGCCTGAGGTGCTTTTTCCTTTGCTCTGCTTGTTAAATTCTGATGAGTAATCACAATTTGAGCATCTTCAGGTATTTCATTAATTGCTTTATTAACAACTTCAATATCTAAGCCCGCTGCTTCAATTTTCTTGCGCAATTTACCTGCTCCCATAGCACTGGAACCCATACCTGCATCACAGGCAAAAACAATTTTATTTACTTCTGAGGCAGTTACTTTTTTTGCTCCTTTTTCCATGTGCAGATCTTTACCTTTTTGTTCTCTCACCTTAGACTGAGCAGATTCAAATTCCATGGTATCTCCTCTGGCGACTGATCTTTTAATTAAAGCCGAAGCAATTAAAAAAGATACTGCTGTTGCAACTAAAATACCGGCAAATACTCCCAAATAATTTCCTCTTGGTGTCATTGCCAGATAAGCAAAAATACTACCAGGAGAAGGTGTTGCGACTAAACCTGTATTAAATAATCTAAATGTAAAGATACCACTTGCGCCTCCACCAATAACTGCTAATAAAAGAGAAGGTTTCATTAAAACATAAGGGAAATAAATTTCGTGAATTCCGCCAAAGAAATGAATTATAATTGCACCAGGTGCAGATTGTTTGACCATTCCTTTAGCAAAAATCCAATATGCTAGTAAAATTCCAAGTCCAGGTCCGGGGTTTGTTTCCAGCATAAAAAATATTGATTTTCCTGTCTCTGCTGCTTCCTGAATTCCTAAAGGTCCCAAAACACCATGATTTATGGCATTATTTAAAAATAAAATTTTGGCAGGTTCAATAAAGATTGAAGCTAAGGGTAACAAACCGCGACTTACAAATGCATTTACTCCTAATCTTAAAGCTTCATTTAACCCTCCAACAACCGGGCCAATAATCTGATAGGCTAATATTGCCAGTAGGCCACCAACTATACCAGCTGAAAAGTTATTAACCAGCATTTCAAAACCGGACTTAATTTTACCTTCAAATATTTGATCAACTTTTTTAATAGTCCAACCACCAAATGGCCCCATAACCATTGCTCCAATAAACATTGGAATGTCAGAACCAACAATAACACCCATAGTAGCTACTGCACCAATTACTCCACCCCTAATTCCGGCAACCAGACGCCCACCAGAAAAAGCTATTAAAAGAGGTAATAAATAGGTGATCATTGGTCCAACAAGACCTGCCAGACCTTCATTTGGTATCCACCCTGTTGGAATAAAGAAAGCTGTAATTAAACCCCAGGCGATAAAAGCACCAATATTAGGCATTACCATTCCACTTAAAAACCTTCCAAAACTCTGAACTTTATTTTGAAAACTACTTTTTTGCATTTAATTTTCCTCCTTGTGCTATTTAACAGTACTTTTTTGCTGTAAAAAATAATCAAAATGCTCTGCAAGATCATAATAAATATCTTCTCTACTACCCCTATTTACAGCATCAATAAAATTTCGATTTTCAATTAGCAAATGACTAATTTCACTCAAAACTTCTCTTCCTTGGGTACTACCTTTAAGTGGAGCTGCCATTAGAATCACAATTTTGATTTTTGTCATTTCACCATTTTCAGCCGAAACTTGAAAACTATTCTTTGGTCTAATTACCGAAAAGTATAACTCCTTTACTGCTCTACTCTGACAGTGTAAAAGCATAATCTGATTGTGTTTTAATATTGTACTTCCTTTTTCTTCTCTTAAACTTAAGTCTTTTTCAATTTCCTTTCTTCTGAGCTCCGAAGCTGCCAGCATTTGACCAGCATCTTTAATTAATTTATTATTATCTACATAGTGATAATCATTTTTAAGCTGGAAATTATTTAAAACTTCTAAAATTCCTTGATTATAGTTATTAATCATTTCTAGTTTTTCTTTTAAAGTTATTTTTTCACTTCTATTTCTTTTTTTTGCCGGGTGATTTAAGAGAAAATCATTGATTTCCTGCTGTTGTTTTTCATTTAGCAGTGGATTTACCACAATTACAGGAATCTTACTTTCGGGAATTGCTACTGTAGATATTATTAAATCTAAATTTAATTCTTCTATTTCTTGATTGTTGAAATCCAGAGTTGAAATCAAGAAAGTCACTTCAATATTTTTAAATTCCTTGTTAAGCCTTGAAGCCAGAAGCCTTGAAGCCCCAATTCCACTGGTACAGGCAACAGCGGCCCTAAATTTTTGCTGAGGTTTACTCTTTCTTTCAACTGCTGATCCAAGATGCATTGCAATATATGCTGCTTCAGATTCTGGCACTTCAATCCCTTCCTCTTTTGCCAAAATAGCAGCACATTTTTTTGATACTTCAAATAATTTGCTGTATTTTTCTTTTATTTCTTCTAAAAGTGGATTGCGAATATCTAAATTTAATTTTATTCTATTAATTGTAGGCTCTAAATGACGAACCAATCCAATTAAAAGTTCTTCATCATCTTCTAAATAGATTCCTAATTCAATTTCAGCTTCTTCAATCATTTTTCTGGTAATATAGACTAAATGATAATCTTCTGTCATTGAAATTTCGTCATTATAAATTCCACCTCTACCTTTGCTGCCCATTAAATGCATTGTCACATAAGCAACTTCTGCTTCTGGAATTTCTACATTAAATGCAGCCGCAATAGAGTTGACTAAATTTCTAGCTATTAAAAATTCATCATTTGATCTAATATTTTCTAAAAGTTTTTGATCTATTATAATCTGATCTCCATCTTTAATTCTTTTTAAAGCAATTGCAAGATGAACCATTAAAGCCGCATATGAGTCATCAGCCAGCCTGTAGTTCATATTTTTTTCTAGTTCCTTAATATAATCATCTAAAAGGTTTATTGTATCAAGTCCAATTAAGTTTAATAGTCTATTTTTAGAAAGAGTTTTTCTTAATGACTGCTCTTTTTCAGAATATTTATCCTGTAACAGCAGTAATATTTCTTCTAAATTAAAATTTTGATAGAGAAGATTGATGCTGGCCTTTCGAATATCTCTTTCTCTACCTTTAAGATAAACACCCAAACCTGGTTTTCTGATCAGTTTTAACTGATAATCTTCAACCCAATTTTCAATCTCATCTAAATCATTGCTGATTGTGGCTTCCGAAACATTGCAGATTCTGGTAAAGGCATATAATTTATTTGGCCTTTGATCTTTAAGAAGTTCTGCTAAAATAATCATTTTTCTTTCATCTGGTGAATAATGTTTATCCACACTTTGAAATTCTAGAATCTCATTAATTCTTCTTTTTTCTTTTGAACTGCAGTTTAATCTAATACCTGTACCCTTCTTTTTATCCAGTAAAACATTATTTTTTTGCAGCCATTTTTCTACTTTTTTCAGTTCTCTTAATATTGTTCTGGTACTTACTTCCAGTTGTTCTGCAATTTGATCAGTCACAATATAATCATCATTTTCAATTAGAATTTTGATAATCTTTTTAGTTCTAGAACTAATTTTCATAGTAAATACTCCTTTTGGCCAAAAGTTTTAATTAAAAACTGATAATTACTAATTTTCAAAATTAAGAAAGTTTAAATTATCAAGTTATACTGCTCTTATTAAATTATGTCACTTATGTGCAGAATTATTTTATTCGACTTCTTAATTTCTAAGTTAATTTTATTCCTTAACTGCTTAAATAACAAGGAAAAGAAAAATAGTTCTGTCATCTATAATAAATGACAGAATTTATAATCTTCAATTTTGTCTTTTATATCAATGTTGCTTTTATTTATTTCATTCCAATTTTTTAATCCTTTAAATTATTAAAAGTTGATATTTTTTTTACTTTGATCTGGAATATACATAAAAAAGACCAGAGGATTTGCAGGAGTTTTTAAATAATCTCCTACCTGCTATTTTAAAGCAGTATCCTCTGGTCTTCAGCTAAAATTTATTTTTACTGTAAATAATTTAATAAAATTCTAATTATATTTTTCTTTAATAATACCATCTTGATAGGCTTCCAGCAGCTGCATTAAATATTTAACATCTTCACTTAATTTTTCTCCAATATCTGTATCAGCTATCTTTTGCGGCTTATCAAACTTTAATACTTCTACTGCAGAAATAGTATCTCTGCTGTCTTTATGCAGAGCTTCTTTTTTACTGATAAATGGCTCATGCGAAATTAAACGCATTTTGGTATTACTGTAGGTTAAAGTGTAACCTGCTATCCCGGTTTTTTCGTGATAAGCAGCAGATATACCTCCATCAATAACAAGCAGTCTTCCATTACCTTTAATAGGACTTTCGCCTTTTTTCTGAGCTACAGGTGTATGGCCGTTAATAATATGACCGTGTTCAGTATCTAGTTCAAATTCTGAAAGTATTTTTTTGCAAATATCTTCGTTTTCGCGAGCCTGATAATATGGATTTTTATTTTCCTGATAAAGTGCTGGCTCATCTTCATCTGTAAAGTATCTTAAAAACGTTGTCATCCGATCCTTACCAAATAAAGGTGAATACTCTCCGCGCCAGAGATACCAAAGCCAATCTTTAAAGTCAGCATCTTCTTTTTGACTTGAATAGCTGCGCCGCACAATATCATCAAAAAAGTCCATTAATTTTTTGCCACTATAGGTTTCACCATCAACCTTAATTGTAGAAAACTCTCCCTCTTCTGTCATTGGAATACAGCCGTGATATAAAAGATTACCATTGTATTCTTTATACATACTGCCATTATTAAATAAATATCTAATGTCTTCCTGTAGTTTATCATTATTTCTAAAAGAATAACTTAACTGATTTATAACTTCTTCTTCCCAGCCACTTAAGCAATAAGGATCCTCGGCAACAATTGTTGGTAGGTCTTGATCAGTTAATTCATATTCTTTTCCGTTTAACTTTAAAATATAGTTATCATAATCAATTTTTTCTAAATATAGGGCTTCATTCATTTTAAATTCAGGATGTTTTTTAATTAGCTGTCCTTCCAGTTTAAATTGAATTATTGCAATAGCTTTCTGCATTTGAGACATTATTTTAATTTCATTTTCATCTAATTCTCTATCAATCAGATGAGGATTGAATAATTCTGGATCTGGATCAGGATAATAGTTCATCGCAAATCTTGCCAGAGGCCTCATATTAACTCCATATCTTTCTTCTAAAAATTCTAAATTGCCATAACGTAGAGCAATCCTTAAAGCTGTAGCAACTAAAGATTTTTGTCCCAGAGCAGCTCCCATCCATAAAATATCATGATTTCCCCACTGAATATCAACATTATGATGTGATTTTAAAACATCCATAATAATATCTGGAGAAGGTCCTCGATCATAAATATCACCGATAATATGGAGTTTATCAACTGCAAAACTCTGAATTAACTCTGATAATGCTATAATAAAATCTTTAGCCTGTCCAACCTCAATTATAGTTGTCAAAATTTGATTTTTATAATCTTTTTTATTGGGATCACATACTTTAATATGCAGCAGCTCCTCGATAATATAAGCAAATTTTTCTGGTAAAGCTTTTCTAACCTTTGATCTGGTATAGATCGAAGAAACTTCTTGAGAAATACGCACCATATAATCTAAGGCTTCTTTATACCATTCCGGTGGTATCCCACCTCTTTCATCTAGTTCTTTCATCTTTGATTTAGGATAAAAAATTAAAGTTGCCAGCTCTCTTTTTTCAGTATCTTTTAATTCATCGCCAAAAATTTGATCTATCTTATATTCAATAACACCAGAAGCTGTTTTTAACATATATTTAAAAGCCTCAGCTTCTCCATGTAAGTCAGTTAAAAAGTGTTCAGTGCTTTTTGGTAGGTTTAAAATAGCCTTCAAGTTAATAATTTCAGTACTAACTTCAGGAATGTTTGGAAACTGTTCTGATAAAAGTTTTAGGTACTTTAAATCTTTCATTAAATTCTCCTTTCTAAGACGATAAAATAACTATATTTTATTTTTCTTTAAAAATTATAATATTTTTTCATAAGCTAATCTTTTACCACCAGATTCTGTATAAATAATACCACAATAATTAAATTTTTCTTTTTTTATTGCCCGCTTCATCGCTTCATTATCTGGATGTGTATCAATTCGAATACTTGTAATCCCTCTCTTTTTTGCAAACTCAAAAGTTTGTGAAAATATTTCTGAGGCAATACCTCGCCCCTTATATTCTTTTATAACTGCTGCTCGATGAATAACTCCATAATTGCCTGAACTCAACCATTTGCCACCTTCTATATAATCGTAAGTAGGATCATCACCAAAAATTATTGCTGCGACTGCAATAATTTTATCTCCATCTGTAATAATATAGGAATTATTATTTTTTATATCTTCTTTTAGTGTTTCAGAGTTTGGATAATTATTCTGCCACTGATCAATGCCTTTACTCTTTAAATAATTTTGAGCAGCTTTTATAATCTCCATTATCTGAGGAATATCTTTTATTTCAGTCTGCTTAAAATCCACTATTTTCACCTCGTTATATAATTCTATCTAAAACCATTTTAACCTGCATTAATTACTATATTTTCTTCTTTCAGAAATTAGAATATCAGCTTCGGCTATCCAGTCATTACTTAAATATTTTCTTCCTACCCAGATTGCTCGACCAAAAAAATCAGCTGGAAGAGCTATTAAAATACCAAGTAATCCAAGCTCAAAATATACAGCAAGTAAATAAGCCAAAGCAAGTTTTAATAAAGTTTGGGAGATCACATTTGCAAAAAAAGCTGAATTAGTATTTCCAGCCCCATTTAAATGACCGGCTAAAACTCCATAAATAGTAATAACTGGCCCTCCAAGGCTTAAGGCTTTTAAAAATCGAACAGCAATTTTTAAGGTTTCTGGATTATCACCAAATAATCTAACTAAATCAGGTGATCCAAAATAGATTAAAAGTGAAAAACTTCCAATAGATACAATTGTCAAAATTAACATCGCCTCAACTGTTTTTTTGCTTTCTTCTATTTTAGCTGCCCCAATTTTTTGTCCGCTCAAAATAGCAGTTACCGTATAATATGAGCGGTGCATTGGCGCTATCAACTGTTGGAAAACTCTACGAGCGATGTGGTAGGCGGCTGCAGCTTCTGTTCCAAAAAGAAGTACAATAGAATTAAAAGGAAAAGTAATAAAACTTTGATAAAGCCCTTGAGCAATTTTAGGTGAACTTACTTTAAATAATTGTTTAATTAAAATAAAATTAAAATTTTTGATAGGGTTTTTTAAATTAAATTCACTTTTAGGACTTAAAAAAATTAAAATATATATAATCGCTGACATTGTTTTAGCAGTAAAGGTTCCGATACCTACCCCAGGCACACCAATTTGAGGAAAAATCCCAATTCCCAGAGATAATCCAACTGACAAAATAATGTTAATCAAGTTTGAAAAAATCTCGACAACCATTGGCGTTCTGGTATCTCCACTTCCCTGCAGGGCCCTAGCAGCAACAATTGCAATGATTCTAAAAGGAGCGGCTGCAAAAATTATTAAAAGATACTGAGCTCCAAGCTCTATAACTCTAGGCGCAGCCCCCAGTATCGAAATCATTTTTTCTGCAAAAAAGAAAGCGATAAAAACAAAAGGAATTCCGATAATAAATGAAATTAAAATTACCTGAGACAATATTGTATCTTTATTGGCCTCTGCAGCAGCCGTATTTGTTCCGCTTTCTTGAGAAATTAAGGAAATACTCCCGGTTCCCAAACCAAGTGCAATTCTTAAAATGATACTTTCCCAGACATCTCCCAGTCCAACAGCGGTAACTGCAGCCGGACCAAAATACCCCATTAATATCATATCTGTTGTTCTCATTGCTGTAGTAAATATGTGATTTAGCATTACCGGCCAGGCAAGAGTTAAAGCTTCTTTCCAAAGTGGTAGATAAGACATGAACAGTACCATTTTTAGTCTCCTATTATCATATTCTTAAGTTATAGATTAGATCAAAAAAAGCAAAATATTTCCCCTGTTTCATTAGTTAAGTTCAAGAATCTCAGTTATCTTTTCTTTGAGAGAATCTTTATTTGAACTATGATCATGTCGGCTCTGCTTATTTTCTAAATCTTTGATTCCTCTATGAATTTCAACAGCAGTTAATTCTTCTAACTCCTCGATAATCCTATATTCATCTTTAGATAATTTTTCTTCTTTTAAGGATTCTAAAACAGCCCGACTAAATTTATATGGATTTGCAGTTGAAGTAATTACAGCTGTTTTTAAATCATGATTTTGTTTTCGATATTTTTTTGTAGAATTCACAGCTACAGCTGTATGTGGATCAAGCAAATAATTAAATTTATCATAAGTTGATTTTATTTGAGTTTTTGCCTCAGCTTCAGTACAATAATGACCGCTGAAAAGATTTTGCATTTTTTCTTTTGTCTGCTGATCAATTTCAAATTTATTATTTTGCTTAAGCTCTTGATACCAGTTACATATTTTTTGGCTGTCATGATCAGTCATTTCAAATAAAAATCGTTCCAAATTTGAAGAAATCAAAATATCCATTGAAGGACTGATTGTTTTTATAAAATCTCTTTCAATATCGTAAACTCCAGTTTCAAAAAAGTCGGTTAACACTTTATTATCATTTGAAGCACAGATAAATTTGTTAACAGGTAAACCCATTTTATAAGCATAATACCCAGCCAGGATATTACCAAAGTTACCTGTTGGAACAGTTATATTAATCTTTTCTCCTGCCTTAATTCCATTTTGCTTAATTGTATCAAAATATGCTTTAAAATAATATACAATCTGCGGCAGTAGTCGCCCCCAATTGATAGAATTTGCTGAGGAAAATTGATAATTATTATTTTCCATTTTTGCTTTAAAATCTTTATCTGCAAAAATCTCTTTCACAGCTGTTTGGCAATCATCAAAATTTCCTTTTAAAGAAACCACTGCTGTATTATTACCAGTTGTTGTTTTCATCTGATCTTCCTGAACTCTGCTGACACCATCTTCGGGATAAAAAACAATAATTTTAACTCCCTCTAAATCTTTAAAACCTTCTAGAGCAGCTTTGCCTGTATCACCAGAAGTAGCAACTAAAATTACAATTTCATTTTTAATTTCTAATTTTTCAACTGATTTCAACAGCAGCTGTGGTAAAATCTGTAGTGCCATATCTTTAAAAGCTGCAGTTGGACCATGCCATAATTCTAAAATATAAGTATTATCGTTCAATTTAACTAAAGGAGTTTTTTCTTCAACAGGAAAATTATCGCTATTATAAGCTTCAGCAACTGATTCCTTTATTTCTGCTTCAGTAAAATCACTTAAAAACTCTTTAAAAATCCAAACTGCAAGCTCTTGATAATCCTTATTTTTCATTGCCATTATTTTTTCTGTAGTAAATTCAGTAATTTGCTTAGGTACAAATAATCCACCTTCTGGAACCATCCCTAAACTAATTGCTGCAGCTGAATTAACTTTTTTATAATTATTTCTTGTACTAATATACTCCATACTCTCTACCTCCACTAAAATTTTACTTCTAAACTGGTAACTATAGTTTATTATATCGAAAGTAACTGTTGATGTCTATTAATTATTTAACTATACAAACATTCTTTTTTTAGATATAATATAAATGGGGAAAGGGGGAAATTAAATTGCTGCAGTTTTTGTTTTTATTTATAATTTTCTTAATTTTCTTAATTGTTTTGTTGATAACTTTTCCCTATCACTATGCTTTAAGCTTCAAATTTAAAGAAAATTTGATTTATAGCTTTTCCGTTTCGGTAATTTTTTTAAAAGTTATTTTTAAAGGTGATACTAACAAAAAATATATAGACTTAGAAATCTTTAACTTAAAAAAAGAATTTAATTTAGATGATAATAATAAAATAGCTGGATTTATTGAAAATAAATCAAAAAAAATAATTAAAGAAAAAATAATAAATAAAACTACTGTAGATAAAAAAGAAAAAAGAGAAAAGGCTGGATTTAAATTTTATTTTAAACTCATTAATAAAGAATTTTTAAATCATATTTTTAAATTTATTGTAGAAATTATAAAAAATCTAAAAATGGATTATTTAAAATTAAACTTTGTTTTTTCCTTTGCTGACCCTTATTTCAATGGTCTTTTTCTAGCCTATTATTACACCTTTAAAGAGTTATTTGATTATCCAGATATTAAAGCCAGAATCAACTGGCAGGAGGTGATTTTTGAAGCTGAAGCTTATGCAGGTGGCAAAATAATACCAATTAAAATTATCTGGCAGGTTTTTAAATTCATTCTATCACTTAAAAGTTTGAAATTTTTTTGGAGCCTCTATCAATTAAAATATAAGAAAGGATGATTCTAATGCAAAGCACTGAAAAAGTTCTGGAGTCTATGTATGATAAGCTTGATAATTTTTTAAAAACTGAAACAGTGATTGGGGAAATAATTGAGGTGGGAGATGTAAAATTAATTCCTATTATTACAGCATCTTTTGGCCTCGGCGGTGGAATTGGAGAAGAAGATAATTCTGGAGGAGGCGGTGGAGGAGTCGGCTGCAAAATTTCCTCTGATGCTATTTTAGTAATTAGGGGCAGCGATGTAGAAATGATGCCCGTTAAAAATAAAAGCTCTCTGGATAAATTGATAGAAAAAGTACCTGAATTAATCGATAAAATAGAAGCTAATAAAGAAAAAAAAGATAAAGCAGCTGAAAAGAAGGAAAACTCTGAAACAGATAAATCAGAATAATTTACGGAGCAAACCAATTAAAAACCCCGAGTAAATTAACTCGGGGGTTTATTTTTAATATCTAGTTTAAACCTTTAAATTTTTAATAACTTCATCTGATTTTTTAGTTAAAGCAATCATTTCTTCTCCACTTAATTTAAAATCTGCTGCTGCTGCATTTTCGCGCGCCTGTTTTTCGCTTTTTGCACCAACTAAAGCAGTTGTAACACCAGAACGATTAATTGCCCAATTGATTGCTACTTGAGCAGGACTTTGATTATGCTTATCAGCAATTTCTTTTATTAGTTTAATTAAGCTTTGTGTCTGATCCCAATTTTCTTTTCTAAAGAATGGATAAAACCCAGCTCTATTGTCTTTTTCATCATCAAATTGAGGTCTTTCTTCATATTTTCCGCTCAAAATACCGCCACCAAGAGTTCCATAACTTAAAATTCCTAAATTGTTATCTAAAATATAAGGAATTGTTTTATTTTCAATATCTCTTTTGAGTAATGAATATTGAGGCTGTAATGAAATTATATCAGTCATCTCTGAAATTTCCTTCAGTAATTCTTCCCCAAAATTACACACTGCAAGATATTTGAATTTACCTTCTTGTTTCAACTTTAATAATTCTTCTACACTTTCTTTTAAAGGAGTATCTGGATCTGGCCAATGAATTTGATAAATATCTATCTGTTCTACATTTAATCGTCTTAAAGAGTTTTCCATTTCTTTTCTAATTCTTTGAGGACTTAAATCCATAACATATTTTTCGCCTTCTCGGTGAGTACCACATTTAGAAGCAATAATAACTTGATCTCTTATTCCTTCAATTGCCCTGCCGACCACTTCTTCTGCATGACCATCACCATAGGCAGGAGCAGTGTCAATTAGATTTATACCAGAATCAACTGCAGCTCTAATTGCTTTAATTGACTGCTGGTCTTCAACCTTACCGAATGTATCATTACCATAAGCCCAAGTTCCTAAACCAACTGCAGAAACCTTAAGGTTCGAATTTCCTAGATAATTATACTTCATTTTGAAACCCCCATAAAATAAATTTTTATTATATTCTAGAAGTTTTCCATTAACAATTATATGAAATTTGAACTATAATATCAATTAATCTATAATATCAATTTGCAGTTTATCATAGTTATTTAAAAATCCTCTAATATTTTTCAAAATATTTTTTAAGCTTTGCTGTTGATCACATTCTATATTTAAAACTAATACTGGATCATGCAAAGACATTCTGAGTAAAAACCAATCATTACCACCACAATTTACTCGTACTCCCTGGTAATTTTTTGGTGCAATTTGCCAGCCTTCTTTTTGCGCAACAAACCCTTTTAAATCATCTAATATACTTTGGCCATAATCTTTGAAATCATCTAAGTCAATATTCATTCTATATTCCTCTTTAATTTCAGCTTCTTCTAAATCTGAAATTAGCTCACCAATTTTTTTCTCTGATTCTGCATTTAAATTTGCCATTTTAATTAATATTTTTGCAACTAAATAGGCCCCATCATCAAGAAAATAATTTTCTTTAAAGGCTGCATGACCAGAAGTTTCTATTGCAAGTGGAGCCTTAGTTCCTTCTGCTTCCAGTCTTTTTGCTTCATTGATTACATTTTTATAGCCTCTTTTAAAACGATGGTGTACTCCTTTTAATTTGTTTTCAATAAAATCTTTTAAACCAACAGAAGTAACTGAATCAGTAACAATAGTTGCTCCTGGATTATTTTCTAAAACAATTGTAGATGCCAGAGCAATCAATTTGTTTCTATTAATTTCCTGACCACTGCTGTCTACTACTGCAGCCCGATCAACATCTGTATCAAATATGATTCCTAAATCAGCATTATTATTTAAAACAGCTTTTTGAGTTGAATGCATGGCTTCCTTATTTTCCGGATTTGGTGCATGATTTGGGAAGTTACCATCTGGTTCTAAAAATTGACTACCTTCAGTGTCTGCTCCCAGATCTTTTAGTATTTTATCTGCAAAAAAACCACCTGATCCGTTTCCTGCATCAACTATAATTTTGAATCCAGCCAGAGGTTTTTGCTGATTAACCTCAGGATTTAAATTCTGGCGAATGATACTTTTAATGTGTTCAGCATAATCAGAAATTAAATTAATACTTTTAAGATCATCAATTTTTGAGTCACTTTTATTTAAAAATTCACTTTCATTAGCAGCAGCAATATCAAGAATTTCTATTACATTTTCCTTTTCCAATCCACCTTTTTTAGTAAAAAACTTAAATCCATTTTTATCAGAAGGTAAATGACTTGCTGTAATCATAATTGCTCCATCATACTGATGTCCTGCTAAAACTGTTGACATAAACATGGCAGGAGTTGAAGCTAGATCTGCACTTAAACACTCTGCACCTGCAATTTCCATACCTTTGGCAAGAGCTTTTTTTAATTTATCAGCACTTAATCTAGAATCATGCCCAACTGCTATCTTAAGTTCTTTGGCCTCTTTATCTAATTCAACTGCAAGCCACTTTACAAAAGAAAAACCAATACCAGCAGCAGCATCTTCTGTTAAATTAGCCTTTTTTTTCTGATCTGAAATTGCCTTACCTCTAACATCTGTACCACTTAATAATTTTTTCCATTTGATCCCTGACATAAAATCACTCCACTTCTTTTTTTCATTTTTAACTTTATATCTTATTTATCAACATGCTGAAAATCCACACTAAAAAGATTCAATGATTTGAGCTTCAGTTAAAGGTTTATTAAAAAGAAAGCCCTGTAAATAATCACAATTATGATCCTCCAGATAATGAAGTTGATCTATTGTTTCTACTCCTTCTGCAACAACTTCTATCCCCCATTGATGGGACATTTCTATTAAAGGCACCACCATCATTTTTTCTTTATTTGAATTATTAGCTATTAAATCAATAAAAGATTTATCAATTTTTAAAATATCAAGTGGTATATGCTGTAAATGACTCAAGGAAGCATAACCTGTGCCAAAATCATCTAAGGCAATATTAATCCCCAAATCTTTAAGCTTATATAAGACATCTATTACATGCTCCTGATCTGAAATGAAATGGGATTCTGTTATTTCAAATTCAAGTCTGAAACCATTCAAACCTTCTGAATCTATTATATCCTTTACTTGTTCTAAAAATCCTGGCTCTGTCAGCTGAACTACTGAAATATTGATAGATAAAACTAATTTTTTATCAAAATATTTTTCTAAATCATTAAATCTCTTAATAGCTTTTCTGATTACCCACTCACCTATTTCTTTGATCAATCCAGTTTTTTCGGCTTCAGGAATAAACTTTGCCGGGCTAACAGTTCCCAGTTCTGATGAATGCCATCTTAAAAGCACTTCAAAACCTCTTAAATGTTTGCCATCAGTTTTATACTGAGGCTGAAACATAAGAAAAAACTCTTGATTTTTGAGAGCTTTTTTTAAAGCATCTTCCATTTGCACATTCATTACTACTTCTTTTTCCATGTGCTTGGAAAAGAACTCTATTTCTTTTTCTATACTATTTTTTGCCTTATACATAGCAATATCAGCACTTCTAATTATTTCCTTACTGTTTTTACCATCTTGCGGAAAACTTGAAATACCAAAATTACTATTTAAAACTACTTCTTGATTATCATATCTATATGGTTTTTCAAGTTCTCTTTTTATACTTCTAATATATCTATTTAACTCTTTTTCAGTTAATTCTCTGTGAACTATAACTGCAAATTCATCTCCACCCAGGCGTCCAATTAAATCAGATCCGGTAACTATATTTTTTAATCGATTGGCACTTTCTTTTAAAATATAATCTCCGATTTCAAAGCCCCAGGATTCATTTATTCTTTTGAAATTTTTAAAATCAATAATGATTAATTTATAACTTGCTGAATTATTTTTGGCTATTACTGATAGCTGGTCAAGTTCTTTGATCAACATTTCTCTATTAGCAATCTCAGTTAAACTATCATAATATGCTAAATGTTTAAGTTTTTCTTTTTCTTTTTCTAACTCCTCAACCTTTAGATTTATTTCTTGCTGGTAATTATAAATCAAAAAGATAACAATTAAAAATGTTGAATAAGCAATAATACCAGGCATATATACAAATGTGTTTTCCATAATCATAATTGCAATCATTGAAGATTGTGAAAAAACATTTAAAATTAAAGCAGATACGATACCAATTTTATTAAATTTTAAACTTAAATACAAAAGTATTAAAATCTGTATTTGAGATATTAATCCTCGTATTGTATCAAATGACAAGTTAAAGCTCTTAATATTTATCGAATTACTCAAAATTAAAAGAACTGCAGTTAGTAAATAAAAACTGTTTAGTAAAATAAAAAACTTATTGTCTTTAAAATCTTTGATATTTATATTTTTAATTTCATTTTTTAAAAATGAAAAATGTTTTTTCCTCTGCATTATCTAACCTACCTTCATTTTATCTCTATTTGTATATTAGTATACATAATTTCCAACTTTAATTCAATAAAGATAAATCAGAAAATCCTCTTTAGATCAATCAAAATTTCTTCACTAAAGAGGATAGTTTAAATTTATTCAATTTCTTTAAAAAGATTTACCATTTCAATCATGGAAACTGCTGCATCATAACCTTTATTACCAGATTTAGTACCTGCTCTTGAAATTGCCTGCTCAATCGTGTCGGTTGTTAGAACTCCAAATATAACTGGTTTTTCAGTATCAAGTCCCACACCAGCAACTCCTTTTGAAACTTCTGCAGATACATAATCAAAATGAGGAGTTTCACCTCTAATGACTGCACCTAAAGCAATAACTCCATCATATTCTTCTTTAACAGCTAATTTCTTGGCTGTTAAGGGTATTTCAAAAGCTCCAGGAACCCAGACTACATCAATATCCTGCTCATCCATCCCATGTCTTTTTAAAGCGTCTACTGCCCCTTCAAGTAGTTTCCCTGATATAAATTCATTAAAACGACCTACTATAATTGCAGTTTTCATTCCCGCTGCATTTAATTTTCCTTCAATAGTTCTCATTATTATCATTCTCCTTTTAAATTATTTTAATATTTTGTTTGTTAATATTTTAGCTGCTTAAATTTTTAATTATTTATTTTTATCAGATCAAAACAAGTTTAAAAAAATTGATTTTTATCTTCTAAATCAACTCTGCTTTAATGATCAAAATCCAGGAGGTGACCCATTTTATCTTTCTTAACTTTTAAATAAAATTCATTTTCCTGATTAGGGTCTATTTCTAAAGGAATTCTTTCAGTTACTTTTAAACCATAGCCTTCCAGACCGACAATTTTAGTGGGATTATTTGTCAGTAGACGAATTGTTGATAAGCCAAGTTCAGTCAATATCTGAGCTCCTATACCATAATCTCTTAAATCTGGATCAAAACCTAGAGCCACGTTCGCCTCTACAGTATCCATTCCTTGATCTTGAAGCTTATATGCTTTGATTTTATTTGCTAAGCCAATCCCTCTTCCTTCCTGACGCATATATAAAACTACTCCACTACCTTCATCTTCAATAAGTTGTAAAGCAGCTGCCAGCTGTTCACCACAATCACATCTTTTGGAAGCAAAAATATCTCCTGTAATACATTGAGAATGAACTCTAACTAAAACATCTTCTTGATCCTTTATATCTCCTTTAATAATAGCTATATGCTCTTTATCATCAATATTTGTTGTAAATACTTTAATTTTAAAATCACCATAATCAGTTGGCAGTTCTGCCTCTGCCTCTAGACTTATAAGTTTATCTTTTTGCTTTCTGTAGTTAATTAAATCCTCAATTGAGATTAACTTTAAATCATATTTTTGAGCGAATTTTTTTAAATAAGGCAGCCTCCCCATTTCTCCATCTTCCTTGATTATTTCACAAATTACTCCTGCTGGTTTTAGACCTGCCAATCTAGCTAAATCAACAGCTGCCTCAGTATGACCTGCTCTTCTCAAAACTCCCCCTTTTTTTGCAACTAAAGGAAAGATGTGACCAGGTCTCATAAAATCTTCCGCCTTTGAATCAGAATCAACAAGTTTTTGAATAGTTAATGCTCTTTCCTGCGCCGAAATTCCAGTCGTAACATCTTTATGATCAACTGAGACAGTAAAAGCTGTTCCATGAGATTCTGTATTTTTTTCTACCATCATTTCTAAATCAAGTCTTTTACTTACCTCTTTTTCTACGGGGGTGCAGACAAGACCTCTAGCCTCTGTGATCATAAAATTAATGGCCTCTCTATCTACCTTTTCAGCTGCCATTAATAAATCACCCTCATTTTCCCGATCTTCATCGTCAACAACTACTATCATTTTTCCAGCTTTTATATCTTCTATTGCAGCTTCAATTTTATCCATTTCAACTCTCCTTTCAGATTATTTATATATTTATGAAATTATTTTATAATTTTTACATAATAATATTTTAAAAAATTCAATTTTTTCTAGATTAGATAAATCCATTTTCAGCTAAAAAACTTTCGGATATTTTGCTTTTTTTCTGATCCTGTTCACTTGAATTATTTAGCATCTTATAAACATATTTCCCCAGCATATCTGTCTCGATATTAACTATATCTCCAGCACTTAAAAGTGATAAATTGGTTTCTGACCAGCTCTCTGGAATCAAGGATATTGTTAAAATCCCATTTTTGATCCCCATTACTGTCAGGCTGACTCCATTGAGAGCAACTGAACCCTTATGAACTATAAATTTTTCTGTTTGCTGGTCCACTTCCATTTTTATTATTTGAGCATTGTTTTCTCTCTTAATTGATCTTACTACTGCTGTTGAATCTACATGTCCTGTAACAAAATGACCGCCGATAAAATCATTAGCTTTTAATGACTGTTCTAAATTTAAAATTGAATCCCGCTGTAGATCACCTAAATTAGTTGCTTTAAGTGTTTCAGGCATTACATCAGCTCTAAAATAATCGCTGCCATAATCAACAGCTGTCAGACAGACTCCATTGACAGCTATGCTGTCTCCTTTTTTTATATTTTCTAAAACTTTTTTTGCCTTTATTTCAAGTTGATATTTATTATTACCCTTAAATTTGCGGATAAATTTCCCTTTTTCTTGAATGATGCCGCTAAACAATTGGCCCACCTCCTTGTAGATTCTATTCCATTTTTAAATTATATTATTTTTTTTTGGCTATTAATAAAATATTATTATCAATATTTTTTTGCTCTAAAATTTCTAATTCCACTGCATCTGACATCATTTTTGGCCCTTCTCCACAGAAAGAAGCTATACCATCACTGCCACCATAGATCTTAGGTGCAATAAAATAGTAAAATTTATCAACCAGATTTTCTTTTAAAAACGTATGACTCAACTTTGCTCCACCTTCAACCAAAATACTGCTGATTTTTCTTTCCCTTAACTGCATTAACAGTTTTTTTAAATTAAAATAGTTTGTATTATCTGTTTCAAAATCTAGAATTTCTACCTTTTTCTTTTTTAATAATTTTTCTTTTTTTATTTGAGCAGCTGAGTTATTTAAATTATCTGCTGTAATAATTAGAGTTTTAGCCGTTGATTTTTGATTTATAATTTTTGCAGTAAGTGGTATTTCTAATAATGGATCTAGAATTATTCGGATAGGATCAATCCCTTTTTTTGATTCTAATCTTGCTGTTAAAGAAGGATCATCTGCTAGTACTGTTCCAATCCCTACCATAATTGCATCTGATCGGTGCCTTAACTTATGCCCTTCCAGTCGGGCAGCTGAATTTGTAATCCATTTTGAATCCCCACTTGAACTTGCAATATAGCCATCCAAAGTCTGAGCTTTTTTTAAATAAACAAAAGGATAATCACTTTGAATATATTTTAAGAAAATTTCATTTAAATTTTGAGCTTCCTTTTTTAATAGTCCAAGCTCTACTTCAATTCCTGCTTCTCTAAGCATTTCAATCCCTCTGCCGGCAACATCTGGATTGGGATCAACCATCGCAATAATTGCTCTTTTTATTCCAGTATCAATCAGCTTTTGAGCACAGGGAGGAGTTTTGCCGTAATGACTGCATGGTTCAAGACTTACATAAATATCTGCTCCTATAGCTTTTTCTCCCGCTTCTTCTATTGCAAAAACTTCGGCATGAGGGCCACCATATTTCTGGTGATAACCTTCACCCACTATCTTTCCATCTTTGACAACTACTGCTCCAACCATCGGGTTAGGAGATGTGCTGCCCTCACCCAATTTTGCTAATTCTAAAGCTCTTGCCATATATCTTTGATCAGCATCAGAAAATTTCTGCATCATATACCTCCCTATAAATAAATCTAAAAATTTGAAGTTAATTTTACAATTAAAAAAAAGCCCCTCCAAAACTGGAAGGACTTTAATAGTCAAATATTATAATATAAGTATATTATCTAAGTTTATTTAACATTTTAAATAAATAAAATAGTAAATAAACAAATTAGATTAATAAACCTATAACCTAACTCCCTTCCAGACTTTACTGTCGGTTCTGCATTGCATCAGATCAATCCAAATGGATTTGTGGACTTTTACCACCGGTAGGGAATCTCACCCATCCTCGTTAGTTATATTAAATTTTCTAGTTATATTTTAGCATTTTAAATAGAACTTGTAAAGTGTTTTCACAAAATATTATATAATTCATTTTTTAAAACAACAAAAAATATCTAATTTAGCTTATTCAAAGTTCAAATCATCTATTTGGCCCCAGAATTTCAATTGATAATAGCCAGCTTCATCTTTAGTTATTTTTTCGCCTAAAGCAAGCTGCAGAAAAGAATTAAGCTGTTCTGCCTTAGCAGTTTGAGGTTTATATCTTAATTCGGCAGTACTAATATAAGGTATTTCCTGACTGTAATTATATTCTGCTTTAAACTCAGCTTTAAGCATAGATGAGTCCAATTCCGAACTACTGCTTCCATTCGGATAACTATATTCCTGCTGATAATTAAACTCGTTAATTAAGATCTCAAATTGATTATTTTCAGCCAAGATACCGAAACTATTTTTGTTTAACTCTTTAGCTAAAATTTCTGTCAATACCAGTTTGAATTCTTTTAAGTTTAAATTAAAATCAAGCTGATTAGCCTTCAATCTTTCTTCTTCATTTAAAAGATCAAAATTTCCATTAAAGTTAATTTGTTTAAATTCTAAATCTTGATAAAGTGTATTAGCATTAAAATCTAAATCTTCTGCTGTTAAAAGAAAATCATATTTTCCACTTATCTCTTCAAAAACAATTTGTTGAGACTCATCTTCATAATTAATTACTGAATCAAAATTATAAATCATTTTTAAAACTTCACTACTCAAATTAAATTCTTCAACATTATAGGCTCTAGTCTCTTGATCATAATTTGTCCGCAGTACAAAGTTATTAAAAGTTGATAATTTATTCCATTCCTCATCATTTAAACCATAACGTCTATAATAGGGAAAATCATATTTCAATTCAGCTGCAGTAAAATCTAATTGATGGTCATTTTCTAATAAAAGCTGCAAATTTTCTTCATTTATTATCTCCGAAAGCTTTTCTTCTGGTAAATTACCCTGGTATTTAAGCTTAGCTTCTTTAATATTTATTTGATAATTATCATTTAAATTTGAATAATTAATTTGAGCAATATCACTATCTAAATTTTTATCAAGTTCAAGATCTTGACTGCGAATATAATTTAGTATTTGCTGCCAGCTAAAATTAACTTCTGCCTGATTAATAATTAGATTAAATTCGTCAGCTTTAGTTAAATTTAAATCTCTGATATTAATTTTTTGTAATAATGGATTACTCTCTACTTCTAAAAAACGAAGCTGATAATTATTTGTCTCCGCTATTTCTGTAATTTCTAATTTTACATCTTCAGCTATTTTTTGTCCATAATAGTAATTAATTGCAAAAATAATTGCAGCCACAAATAACATCAACAAAAGATAAGTTGATATCTTTTTAAAGAATTTTTTCATTTTTTCTCCCCCTAATTTATTATGAATCTTTTTTTATAATATTTTTTTTCATAATATTTTGCATATAATCTATTATCTTTAACATCCTCTCTTTTTCCGTTTCTGGTAAAGAAATTTCTTTGCTTTTTTCATTTTTATATGCTATTCTTTTAAATTCATTTTTTTCTTCTGGACTCATTGGCATTCTTAAAAATAAATTGTTATTATATAAAATTTGGGGGGTTTCATGTAAAAAAAGAACTGGATTTTCTTTTTCTTTTAATAATGAAACCCCTAAAAAGCCTTTTGGTTTTTCTTTATAACCTAAAATATCCAAAACAGTTGGTGCAATATCAGTATGAGTTCCAGTTTTAGTTATTTTTTCAGAGTCAAGTTTCGGATGAAAAATCATTAGAGGAATATTTTCTGGTTCCTTAACATTAGCTTCCATTACAAAATTATCAGCTGAATGATAGCTTTCTTTTTTTATATCAGAACTGTGATCAGAATAAAAAACAAAGAGAGTATCTTGATATAAGCCTTTTGCTTTTAAACGTTCAAAAAAGTGTTCAATTGCCTGATCAGTAAAATAAACTGAATTAAAATAATCTTTTACAATAGTTGGTTTTAAATCATCAAATATTTTTTGACTGTATTCTTTTGGATAAAAATCAAAAGGAGTATGGCTGGTCACAGTGATATAAAAAGCAAAAAATGGTTCTTTAGCTTTTTGCAGATAATCAATAGATTGGTCAAAAAAATCATAGTCATTAATGCCTAAATAACTTTCTGTGCCTATTTTAGCATCTTGGGTTGTAAAGTAATCTTTATGATAGAATTTATCAAATCCTATTTCCGGATAAGCTTGATCTCGATAAAAGAAATCCCCCTTATTTCCGTGAAAAGCTAAAAATTGATAATCTTTAGCTTTTAGGGCTTTAATAATAGAATTAAACTCTGACATATCATTAGTTTTAAAAGCATAATTTTTATTTTTAGGATAAAGAGAAGTCAAAAAAGAAAATTCAGCATCAAAACTTCCATTAATATGCTGGGCATAAATGTTTTCGAAATACAATGATTTTTGCTTAATTTTATTTAAAAATGGAGTAACTTCCTGTCCTTTATAGCGATAATCTATTATTTTTTCATCAAATGATTCAAGCTGCACAACTATAATGTTTTTAACAGATTTTAATTTGTGTTTATGAGTTAAATTTTTATCTCCTACTATTTTTTCATTACTTAACTGGTCGACATTTCCTTGCTCCAGATTCTGCATGCTAAAATATTCTGCTATATATAAGGGTACAATTCCATAAACACTGACAAAAGCAGAAGTACTGTGTTCATATAATTCAAAAAACCCGTTTATTGCATAAAGATTATTTATATGATGTATATGAATCCCTAAAATCACTAAAATTAACAACAAAATTATCAAAATGTTTTCTCTATATTTTTTGTTTTTTGACATAGATATCTTTTCTACTTTAAAATCTGATTTAAAAAATATCAAAAAACTTAAGATTGGTATTTCAAAAACAAAAAGCAGGTCTAACCAACCAATTAATTGTCTGAATATGACTTTAAAAGGTCTTATTCCCTGGCCCATTGTGATATCTGCTAAACTTAAATAATTAGCAAAATATTTATTATACCACAGATTCCCAAAGAAAAATAATGTAAACAGCAAATAGATAAAAAATGTAAGATATATTCTTTTTGTATTTTTTAAAAAGAAATTTATACTGATTATCGAGATTAAGATTATTACTAAATTTTTTGTTATTAATATATAAATTGAATTTAATTGAAATATCTGCCAGTTAAAATAATTATATTTTATTAAAAATCCAAGCATCAAAAAGAAGTATATAGTTTTCTTTTTAAAACTCAATCTATTAAAATATCTCAATTTATAACTCTCCTAAAATAATATTTACTCCTTAACTTAATGTTATGTTTTTTTTAGCTCAGATGCAATGCTAAATTAAAATAATTTTAGGATCTTTAATGATAAGATAAAGCTAAAATTGAAGATAAACTGTTTATTATTAATTTTTTCTATCTTTTCGTAAAATCATATCTTTTAAACTTCCTCCCGCAGAAACCATTGGAAATACATTTTCTTCTTCTTCAATCATAAAATTAAGAATATATGGTTCATCAGCTTTGATTGCATTTTTAAGTGCTGATTTAATATCTTTGCGCTCAGTAATAGTTTCTCCTTTGATACCATAACCTTTTGCCACCTGAATAAAATCCGGAATTATTTCGGGACAATTTTTATTGGGGCCAGAACATTGGGAAGGACAACCGCTCTGTTTTCTTAGACATGTTGCAGCATATCTTTTATCATAAAATAGTTCCTGCCATTGGCGAACCATCCCTAGATATTGATTGTTGAAAATTATTATTTTAACTGCAATATGATTTTTAGCTGCAGTTGCCAACTCTTGAATATTCATCTGAAAACTCCCATCTCCTACAAGAGCGAAAATATCTTTTTCTGGATTAGCAATTTTGGCTCCAATAGCAGCTGGAAAACCATAACCCATTGTTCCTAAACCGCCTGAACTAATAAATGTTCTCGGCTTTGAGTATTTATAGTACTGAGCAGCCCACATTTGATGCTGTCCTACACCAGCTGTAATAATTGCTTTACCAGCAGTTAAATCATAAAGAGTTTCTATTATTTCTGATGGTAGTAATTTCTGATTTTTTTCTGGATCTGCTTTTTGGTCAATTTTTTTCCATTCTTTTATTTCTTTTAACCAGGCTGGTCTTTTTACCTCTTTAATTTTAGGTATTAACTTATCCAGAGCCAGTTTAACATCTGCTGTAATTGGAACCTTGGTCTCTACAATTTTTGCTATTTCGGCTGGATCAATGTCTATATGAATCACATCTGCATCAACTGCAAACTCCTCTAATTTACCTGTTACACGATCATCAAATCGAGCTCCAAGGGCAATAATTAAATCAGAATTTGTAATTGCCAGATTAGCCTCTGTTGTTCCATGCATTCCCAGCATACCTAAAGCTAGATAATTATTTTCATCAAAAACACCTATTCCATTTAAAGTTGTTGTTACAGGTATCTCTGCTTTTGCTGCAAGTTCATTTATTTCCTTATCTGCTCCAGAAATTATTGAACCCCCACCAGCATATATAATTGGTTTATTAGAATTATTTATTAACTCTGCTGCTCTATTTAACTGTAATTTATTTGCCTCATATGTTGGATTATATCCTGGCAGGTCAACTTCTTTGGGATAACAAAATTTAGCTTTATCTTTTAAAATATTTGATGGAATATCAACTACTACTGGACCAGGCCGACCTGTAGCAGCAATATGAAAAGCCTCTTTAATTATTCTTGATAAATCTTTAACATCATTAACAATATAATTATTTTTAGTAATAGGCATAGTAACACCTTTGATATCTGCTTCCTGAAAACCATCAGTACCAATCATATTATTGGGTACCTGGCCTGTAAAAGCAACTAAAGGAACTGAATCCATATTTGCAGTTGCTAAAGCTGTTACCATATTTGCTGCACCAGGGCCAGAGGTTGCTATACAAACTCCAGTTTTACCACTAGAACGTGCATATCCATCTGCTGCATGTACTCCACCCTGTTCGTGATGAGGCATAATATGTCTTATTTTTGAATCGTATAACTTATCATAAATATCTATAACCTTTGCCCCAATATAGCCGAATATAGTCTCTACACCTTCTGCTTCTAATGACTTTACAAAAATTTCTGCTCCACTCATCATTTCTTTATCATTATTACTCATACTGCTCACTCCTTTTTAAGATAAAATAATGATCTAAACTTAAAACTGTTTAAAAAAATAAAACTCTCATCTCTACTAATAGTTAAACTATCAATAGGGACGAGAGTTATCTCACGTGGTACCACCCAAATTTACTGGTATACAGTCTCTTAAGTACGCCTGATGAATAATCATTTATACTTCTGCATTTGATAACGGATGCATTAAAAAGATTCCGACAGCATTTACTACTTTCAACACTGCAGTTCAAGGGCTACAAAAATAATTTTTAGATATCGGTTCTCAGCAATTCCGATTCTCTGTAATCAATATATCTTATTTTCCTCCCTCTCATAACTTTTAATTATTTAGTTTTCTAATTTGCTTAATTATATATTATTTTTTGAAAATTGTCAAGAATCAGAATTGAAATCTGACTAATCCTCAAATACTGCTTCTCCTATTTTGAAAACTACTTCATGTCGATGATTTAGAAGACCACTTTCTAATTTATCCTGTCGTTTGTTAATTCCTTCTATTTTAGCAACACGGTGATTTAACTGTTTAATTTCCGCTCCGTGTGTCTCAGAATTAGCAAGCAAAACTCTAAGCATATCTGTATTTTCCTTAAGCTGTGGCTTCATTTCGGCAACATCATTTTTTAGTGATGAAACGTCAGTTTTTAAAGTTGAAACATCACTTTCAACCCCAGATATTTCTTCCCTTATTATCTGCCTGATGCCATCTAAAAGCTCCTGATCCAAGTTTAACACCACCTATCTCTTAATAATTTCCACTAGCGGCATTTATATACTATAGTTATTATTTTGTTTAATTAATATTTATAATTGTATTAACTATATTTAGTATATCACAGTAAATGGAACAGATAAAGATATTTAACTTAAATATTCATCAACTTTAATTGCTGCTTTGCGTCCTTCATCAATAGCGTTAACTACCAAACTCTGGCCACGCCTCATGTCACCAGCAGCAAAAACTCCTTCAATGTTTGTTTTAAAATCATCATAATCTGCCTTAACATTTGAGCGTCCATCCAGTTCAAGCCCTGCAGATTTTATCAGATTATTTTCAGGTCCTAAAAATCCCATTGCAATTAAAATTAGGTCGGCAGGCCAAATTTTTTGAGTATCTGCCTGCTTAATAGGTACAAATCTATTGTTTTCATTTTTCTCCCAGTTGATTTTAATAGTTTTTACTCCCGAGACAGTTTCTTGACCCGCAACTTCTTCAGTAATTATTTCTTCGGTCATTATTAGAAACTCTCTTGGATCAGATCCAAAAACTTCTATTGCTTCTTCCTGACCATAATCAACTTTAAGTGTTTTAGGCCACTCCGGCCATGGATTATTAGCCTGTCTTGCATCCGGTGCTTTGGGCATAATCTCAAACTGATTAACTGATTTAGCACCTTGTCTGATAGCAGTTGCTACACAGTCAGTTCCTGTATCTCCACCACCGATTACAATTACATTTTTATCCTCAGCAGAAATGTAGTCCTTATTATTATTACTTAGTATATACTCTGTATTAGCTTTAAGATAATCAACTGCAAAATGAACACCCTCTGCTTCTCGGCCTGGAACCTCTAAATCTCTAGGCTTAGTTGCCCCACCTGCAATTACAACTGCATCAAAATCATTTTTTAGATTGTCTAAACTAATCTCACTTCCTATTTCAGTCCCTGTTATAAATTCTACTCCTTCGGCTTCCATAATATCTAAGCGCCGCTGCAGCACTTTTTCTTTATCTAACTTCATATTTGGAATTCCATAAACTAAAAGACCTCCAATTCTATCCTGACGCTCATAAACTTTAACCTGATGCCCTAGTTTATTTAACTGATCAGCTGCTGCCAATCCAGCCGGTCCAGAGCCAACTACTGCTGCTGATTTTCCAGTTCTAAACTCTGGTGGTTCTGGCTGAATCCAGCCTTCTGCAAAGGCTTTCTCAATTATTTGATATTCATTTGCTTTAATTGTCACTGCTGGGTCATTTAAGCCTACAGTGCAGGAGCCCTCACAGGGAGCAGGACAAACTCTGCCGGTAAACTCAGGAAAATTATTAGTTTTTAAAAGTCTTCTAACTGCTTCTTCCCACTTTCCTTTATAAATTAAATCATTCCACTCCGGAATCAGATTATTAACAGGACAGCCGGACACCATACCACCAATCTCCAAACCACTGTGACAGAAAGGAATTCCACATTCCATACACCGAGCGCCCTGAATTTTAGCTGCTTTATCCGTAAATATATTTTTAAATTCTTTCCAATCATTTATTCTATCTTTAGGCGGACGTTCTTTAGGAACTTCCCGCTGATACTCCATAAATCCAGTTGCTTTACCCATTTTGTCTCCTCCTCTGTCCTAGTTACCGCTAACTCTAGCTTTATTTTGAGCATTTTCTTCAAAGGCTTTCATTAAAGCATCATTTTTACTTAATCCTTGAGCTTTAAAATTATTGATAGCTTTAATCATCCGCTGATAATCACAAGGCATAACTCGAATAAATTTAGATTTATAGCTCTGCCAGTTATTTAAAATTTCTGCAGCTCGATCACTACCGGTATATTTTAAATGTTCTTGTATCATTTTTTTAACCATTATCTCATCTTCTGTTTCTGTTAAATAATTTAGTTCAACCATCTCGCCATTTACTCTATCTTTAAAATCAGATTCTAAATCAAATACATAGGCAGTTCCACCTGTCATCCCGGCCGCAAAATTGCGCCCAACCTGGCCCAGCACAACAACTTTTCCACCTGTCATATATTCGCAGCCGTGATCTCCTAAACCTTCAACAACAGCCTCAACACCACTGTTACGAACACAAAAGCGCTCACCTGCTTTTCCTTCTATATATGCTTTTCCAGCTGTAGCACCAAAAAAGGCTACATTACCAATAATGATATTTTCTTCAGCCCTAAATTTAGATTCAACTGCTTTTTCAACAATAATTTTTGCACCTGAAAGTCCTTTGCCCAGATAATCATTGCTGTCCCCTTTAAGTCTAAAGCTAACTCCTTGGGGCAGATAAGCGGCAAAACTTTGACCCGCTGATCCTTCAAAATTGAGCTGAATTGTATCTTCAGGCAGCCCTTCTGCTCCATAACGTTTAGTTATCTCACTACCTAAAATAGTTCCGACAACCCGATCTGTATTCTTTATTTTTAGATCTTTTTGCAGCTGAGCTCCATTTTCTACTGCTTCTTTTGTCAGTTCAAGGAGTTCTCTAAAATCAAGGCTCTTCTCCAGTCCGTGTTCCTGTTTTTGCTGACAGTAAACAGCTTTATTACGAGCAATTTTTGGCTGATATAAGATAGAAGAATAATCAAGACCCTTTGCTTTCCAGTGTTCTCGACTCTTATCCTGTCTCAATTTATCAATCCTACCAACTAATTCATTGACTGAGCTAAATCCTAAAGCTGCTAATTCACGGCGGAAATCTTCAGCAATAAAACGCATAAAATTAACCACATGTTCTGGCTTACCCTGAAATTTTTTACGCAGTTCAGGGTCCTGAGTTGCAACCCCAACTGGACAGGTATTTTTACTGCAGACTCTCATCATCACACAGCCTAAAGCAACTAAGGGTGTTGTTGCAAAACCAAATTCTTCTGCTCCCAGCATTGCTGCAACTGCTAAGTCTTTTCCGGTCATTATCTTACCGTCAGTCTCTAATGTTACCCGGTCTCTTAAATCATTTAAAACGAGTGTCTGATGAGTCTCTGAAAGTCCAAGTTCCCAGGGGAGACCGGCATGCCGGATACTTGTTCTAGGAGAAGCACCGGTACCACCATCATAACCGCTGATCAAAATAACATCTGCCTTACCTTTAGCTACACCAGCAGCAACTGTACCAACTCCAACTTCAGATACAAGTTTAACATTAATTCGGGCCTCACGATTTGCATTTTTTAAATCATGAATCAGCTGAGCCAAATCTTCAATAGAATAAATATCATGATGTGGGGGTGGTGAAATAAGTCCTACCCCAGGGGTTGTGCCTCGAGTTTCTGCGATCCAGGGATATACCTTTTTACCAGGAAGTTGTCCTCCTTCTCCAGGTTTTGCTCCCTGGGCCATTTTAATTTGTATTTCTTTTGCATTAACCAAATAATGAGAATTCACTCCAAAACGACCAGAAGCAACCTGTTTAATTGCGCTGCTGCGTAGATCTCCATTTGCATCAGGAGTAAAACGATCTGGATTTTCTCCCCCTTCTCCAGTATTACTTTTACCACCTATTCTATTCATAGCAATTGCCAGTGCCTCATGGGCTTCCTGACTGATAGAACCATAAGACATAGCTCCTGTTTTAAAACGTTTCATAATATTTTCAGCTGGCTCAACTTCCTCTAATGGAATAGCTTCCTGCTGGTATTTTGGTTCTAAAAGACCACGCAAAGTCAGCATTTTAGAACTCTGATCATTCAGTTTTGAACTATATTCTTTAAATAGCTCATAATTATTTTCTCTTACTGCCCGCTGCAGTAGATAAATAGTTTCTGGATCATAAAGATGTTCTTCTTCATCTTTGCGCCAACTAAAATTACCACCGGCATCAAGTGTTTCTTTTTCAACTTTAATTCCCTTATAAGCACTGTCATGTCTCATAATACTTTCTTTTTCAATTTCATCTATTCCAATCCCACCAATTCGAGAGGCTGTTCGGCAAAAATATTTATCAATTACTGATTCAGAAATTCCAATAGCCTCAAAAATTTGGGCACCTCTATAACTTTGAACTGTAGAAATTCCCATTTTAGCCATAACTTTGACAACACCTTTGACTGCTGCCTTAATATATTTTTGAACTGCCTGCTCTTTAGTAGATTTTAAATGGCCTGCTTCTACTAACTGCTCAACAGTTGCATAAGCCAGATAAGGATTAACTGCATCCAGACCATAACCAATTAAAGCTGAAAAATGATGAACTTCTCTTGGCTCACCTGATTCTAAAATCAAACTAACTTTTGTTCTTAAACTCTTTTTAATCAAATAATGATGAAGACCACTTACTGCCAGGAGAGCAGGGATAGCAATTTTGCTGCTGTTTACACTCCGATCAGAGAGAATAATAATATTGACTCCATTAGCAATCAATTTTTCTGCTTCAGCAAATAATTCTTCCATTCTTGCAGATAGAGTTCCAGTTTCTTCAGTCTTATTAAAGACAATATCGAGGACTGCTGTTTTAAAACCAGGTTGATCCATATTTTTAATATGATCCAGTTCTTTATTTTTTAAAAGAGGATGTTCTAATTCCAACTGTCTGCAGCTTTTTGAATTAGGCTGCAGCAAATTACCTTCTGAACCGATAAAAGTATTTGTTGCTGTAATTAACTTTTCTCTAATAGAATCAATTGGAGGGTTGGTTACCTGAGCAAAACGCTGCTTAAAATAATTATATAACAGCTGGGGTTGGTCAGATAAAACTGCCAATGCGGCATCATTACCCATTGAACCAATCGGATCAACACCATCTCGGGCCATTGGAATTAAAATTTTCTGTAAATTTTCATAACTGTAACCAAAACTTTTCTGCATTGTAACAAGTTTAGGGGACTGTAAATCCTTTATCTTCAAATTTTCTTTTTCCCCTTCAGCTTGCTTATTACTCAGATCAGATTTTAAATCTTTTAATTCTATCAGATTCTGATCAAGCCAATCACCATAGGGCTCTGCTGCTGCAATATCAGTTTTTATTTCTTTATCATTAATAATTCTTCCTTTTTCGGTATCTAAAAGCAGCATTTTTCCCGGCTCCAAACGCTGTTTGCTAATAACCTCAGCTTCTGGCAGCTCTAAAACACCAACTTCAGAAGAAAGAATTAGCAAATCATCTTTAGTTATATAATATCTTGATGGTCTTAAACCATTCCGGTCAAGCACTGCTCCAACCTGAGATCCATCAGTAAAAGCCATTGCAGCTGGCCCATCCCAGGCTTCCATTAAGGTACTGTGATAATGATAAAAATCACGTTTTTTCTTTTCCATCTGTTGATTATGTTCCCAGGGTTCTGGAATCATCATCATTATTGAATGAGCCAATGAGCGTCCAGTTAAAGCTAAAAATTCAAGCACATTATCAAAACGAGCTGAATCACTGCCTTCAGGAGCTATAACTGGCAGCAGTTCTTTTAAATCATCACTGAAAAGATCACTTTCGAAAATCCCTTCTCTAGCCCGCATCCAGTTTTGATTACCCAGCATGGTATTAATCTCACCATTATGAATCAGATAACGGTTTGGATGTGCTCTTTCCCAGCTTGGAAACGTGTTGGTACTAAATCGAGAATGGACTAAAGCAATTGCTGTCTTTAAATCTGGCTCAGTTAAATCAGGAAAAAATCCTTCAAGCTGTCCCGGAGTAAGCATCCCTTTATAAACTAAAGTGCGACTGGAAAGTGATGCAAAATATAATTCTCCCTGATGCTCAGAATTACGCATCTTATTTTCTATTTTCTTACGAATTAAATATAATTTGCGTTCAAAATCTATTCCCTGCTCAACTTCTTTTGACTTCTCAATAAAAATTTGCGAAAAATGAGGCATAACCTCTAAAGCTGATTTTCCAATTTCAGTTGAATTAACAGGTACTTCCCGCCAGCCTAAAAGCTGCTGACCTTCACTTTCTATAACAGATTCTACAATTTTTTTAACTTTTTCTCTTTTATCTTTTTGGGGGGGCAAAAAAACCATTCCAACCCCATAATTACCTTCATTCGGCAAAACTATATCCGTTGTTTCCATTTTATGTCTTAAAAAACTATCAGGAAGCTGAATTAGAATTCCAGCACCATCACCAGTATTCTCTTCACTACCACTTGCTCCTCTGTGTCTTAAATTAACAAGTACTTCTAAAGCTTGTTCAACTATCTGATGAGATTTCTTTCCTTTAATATGGCTTACAAATCCCATACCACAGGCATCATGTTCAAATTCTGGACTGTATAATCCCTGCTTTTTAGGCATTTTTGTAAAAGTCATAATTTATCATTCCTTCTTTTTTAGATTTGAAAGTGACCGGTACCTATGTTTTAAAGGTGTATTACTTAGTATAAAGTCAAAAAGTCAAGCTGTAAATAGTTTTAAGAATTTCTATACTTGTATACAGGGATTATATTATATTTAATTTGGATATATTGAAACTGCTTAATAGACATTCATAATATCTGTATACATGGATTAAAAAATAGAGATTATCTTGGATTTTGAAGTCTGAATGTTGATATGACAGGGATTAAAGCTGTTTTTAAAGAGATTTCTTAGTAGTTGACCTTAATTTGAAAAAGGATTATACTTAAGTCAGAAATTGAAATTGAAAAATTATTAGGAGAGTGATTATGATGTCAAAGTACAGTAAAGAAGATATTTTAAAGATGGCCGAAGAAAAGAATGTTAGGTTTATCAGAATGCAATTTACTGATATCCTGGGAATAGTTAAAAATGTTGCAATCACAGTTAAACAGCTTGAGGATGCACTGGATAACAAAATTATGTTTGATGGTTCTTCCATTGATGGTTTCACCCGGATTCAGGAATCTGATATGTATTTAAGACCAGATTATGATACTTTTACTATTTTCCCATGGCGCCCAGAAGAAGGTGGAGTAGTAGCGCGTTTGATCTGTGATGTGTATAAGCCAGATGGAGAACCTTTTTCTGGTGGACCTCGTAATGTATTAAAGAAAGCTTTAAAAGAAGCTGAAGAAATGGGATATGAAATGAATGTTGGACCTGAGCCAGAATTTTTCCTTTTCCAATTGGATGAAAAAGGTGATGCTACTACAATAACTCATGACAATGGTGGTTATTTTGATTTAGGACCACTTGATAAAGGTATTAATGCCCGCCGGAGTATTGTTTTAGCATTAGAAGAAATGGGATTTGAAGTTGAAGCTTCTCACCATGAGGTAGCACCTGGCCAGCATGAAATTGATTTTAAATATGCTCCTGCCTTAGAAACTGCAGATAACATTGCTACTTTTAAGTTTGTAACAAAATCTATTGCTCATGAGCACGGTCTTCATGCAACCTTTATGCCTAAACCTATTTTTGGTGAAAATGGTTCTGGAATGCATGTCCATCAGTCATTATTTAAAGATGGAAAAAATGTTTTTTATGATGAAAATGATCGCTTGGGCTTAAGTCAAACTGGTTATTACTATATTGGTGGCTTATTAAAACATGCTAGAGCAATAACTGCAATTACTAACCCCTCTATTAACTCATATAAACGTCTGGTTCCTGGTTATGAAGCACCGGTTTATGTGGCCTGGTCAAGTGCTAATAGAAGTGCTTTAATCAGAATTCCAGCTGCTCGTGGTGCAGGTACAAGATTAGAATTAAGAAACCCTGATCCTACTGCTAACCCTTATCTGGCAATTGCTGTAATGTTAAAAGCTGGTTTGGATGGAATTAAAAATAAAATCGAACCACCTGAAGAAGTTTTAGAAAATATTTATGAAATGACAGCAGCTAAAAAAGCCGAAAAAAGTATTGAAAGTTTACCAGCAAATATCAATGAAGCTGTTAATCTTCTCTTAGAAGATGATGTAATTACAAGTGTATTAGGTGAACATGTTTTAGAACATTTTGTGGCTGCAAAGAAAGTAGAATGGGATGAATACAGAACCCAAGTCAGCCAGTGGGAATTAGACAAATATCTCTCTACATTTTAATAATTAAGAACTTATTAATAATTGAGAACTTAAATGCATAAACCTCCCCTATAATAAAGGCCTCCCAGTTGAATATTCTCTGGGAGGTTAATGTTTTTATAATAGTTTGGATTTGTAAAATTAATTTAAGATAATAATTTAGATATTTTATAATTTAGATATCTTATAAGATGAGGTGCTAAAAATGTTAGATAGAAATTATAAGAAAATAGAAAAAGATTTAATTGCTTGGATAAGAAAAAAAGTTAATGATGCCGGCTGCAAGGGAGCAGTTATTGGGTTATCGGGAGGTATTGATTCTTCTGTTACCTCTCTCCTCTGCCAAAAAGCTTTTCCGGAAAACACTTTAGGAATTATTATGCCCTGTTTAAGTAATCCCGAAGATAAAGTTGATGCGATTAAACACGCAGAGAAATTTGGAATTAACTACAAAGAAATTGATTTAAGTGATCTTTATCAAAAATTTATGCAGACAATTGATAGCAGTGATCCAGAAATTAATTTAGAAGAGGTGATAAATAATAAAAATTTAGCTGCTGCTGAAGATAAGATTAAACTTGCTCTTGCCAACATGAAGCCTCGATTGAGAATGACTCTACTTTATTATTATGCAAATTTAAATAATTATCTGGTAGTTGGAACTGATAATCGTAGTGAATTGAAATTAGGTTACTTTACTAAATATGGAGATGGGGGCATAGACATTGCTCCTCTTGGTAACTTAGTTAAACTTGAAGTTAGAGGTTTGGCCAGAGAAATGAAAATTGATCAAAAAATTATAACTAAAAAACCCTCGGCAGGTCTCTGGAATGGACAAAATGATCAGGATGAAATCGGATTAAGTTATAGAGAAATTGACTACTACATTGTAGACGGAAAAGCTGATGCTGAAACTGCAGCCAAAATAGAGAAAATAGCTGCCAGCAACCAACACAAATTAGAACTTCCAGCAATTCCTAATTTTTAATTGAATTACTGTATACAGTTATATAAACTACAAAATCCTTGCTTTTTATGTTAGCTATATATATAATTTAGCCATAGTTAACATATACCTAACACAAGGAGGAAATTATTATGAGTATTAGAGTAATGAGTAGTGAATTTTCGAAAGTAATTTTTATGACTTTATTATTGGTAATTTTATTTAGTGGAATGGCTTTTGCTCAGCAAGATCAGGCTGCAGCTAATGCAGTTGCAATTGATACAGTTTGGACTTTAATTGCAGCTTTTCTGGTTTTCTTTATGCAGGCAGGCTTTGCAATGGTTGAGGCTGGTTTTACCAGAGCTAAAAATGCAGGTAACATTATTATGAAAAACATGATGGATTTTGCTTCAGGTTCTTTAGTTTTCTGGGCTGTTGGTTTTGCTTTCATGTTTGGTTCCGGTAACAGCTTTATAGGAACTACAGGTTATTTTCTGCAGGATTCATTTGCAAATTTAGGCCTTGATATTCCTATAGCAGCATTTTTTATCTTCCAAACTGTTTTCGCGGCAACAGCAGCTACTATAGTTTCAGGTGCAATGGCTGAAAGAACAAATTTCTCTGGTTATTTAGCTTACAGTGTTGTGATTACTGCATTTATCTATCCTGTTGTAGGACACTGGATCTGGGGTGGTGGCTGGTTAGCTGAAATGGGTATTATAGACTTTGCTGGATCAACTGTTGTCCACTCTGTTGGAGGCTGGGCTGCCTTAGCTGGGGCAATTGTTTTAGGACCTAGAATTGGTAAATATAATGAAGATGGCAGTGCTAATGCTCTCCCAGGCCACAATTTATTGATGGCAGCTCTTGGTGTATTTATTCTTTGGTTTGGCTGGTTTGGGTTTAACCCTGGTTCTACTGTAGCTGGTACAGATTTATCTATTGCTTCTATTGCGGTAACAACTAACCTGGCTGCTGCAGCTGGTGCAGTTATGGCTATGATTGTTAGCTGGATTAAATATGGAAAAGCAGATGTAAGCATGACTTTAAATGGTGCTCTAGCAGGCTTAGTTGGTATTACAGCAGGTACAGCCAATGTTGGAAATCTTTCAGCTGTAATTATCGGTGCAATTGCAGGTATGATAGTTATTTATTCTGTTGAATTTTTTGATAGATTACAAATTGATGATCCTGTTGGTGCAGTCTCTGTCCATGGAGTTTGTGGAGCTTTTGGAACTCTAGCGGTTGGAATTTTTGCCACAGATGGAGGTCTTTTATTTGGTGGTGGAATCAGTCTGTTTATTACTCAATTAATTGGAGTGGTAACTGTTTTCTTCTGGGCGTTTGGACTTGGTTTTGTACTCTTTAAAGCTATCGATGCTTTAATAGGACTCAGAGTAACCGAAGAAGATGAAATTGAAGGTCTCGATTACTCAGAACACGGTGCGGAATCTTATCCTGATTTTATGGTAAATATTAAAGCTAAAAATTAAAGGAGGAAACTCATATGAAAAGAATTGAAGCGATTATCAGACCTGAAAAAACTGATAAATTAATCGACCGACTCGAGTCAATTGGAATTAGTGGTTTAAATATCACAGAGATTAAGGGTTATGGTTCTCAAAAAGGCCATTCAGAAACTTATAGAGGTGTAACTTATAGAATCAGACTTAGAAAGAAAATAAAAGTTGAAATTATTGTTGAATATACTGAAGTTGATAAAATTGTTGAAGCAATTAAAGAGGCGGTTCAAACTGGTGAAGTTGGAGATGGAAAAATATTTGTCTCTGATATTGAAAATGTAATTAGAATTAGAACCGGTGAAGAAGGAACTGTTGCTCTTTAATCAAATTTAATAATATTATTAAACTATCATATAAATAATAATATTATAATATAAGAAATCCCTGCCAAGTTACATCCTTCTCTCGGCAGGGATTTTTCTTTTTAAAATTATTAAAAATTTAAGTATAATATTTTTAAGTATAACATTCTAATAAAACTAAGCAGACATTAAATCAACAAATAGCTCAACTAACTCAGGATCAAATTGAGTTCCAGCATGTTTTTTAATTTCTTTTAAGGCTTCTGCTTTAGAAACCGCTTTTTTATAAACCTGTTTAGTTGTCATTACATCATAAGCATCTACAATTGCAATTATTCTGGCTAACAGTGGTATTTCTTCTTCTTTTAAGCCCCTGGGATAACCACTGCCATCCCATTTTTCATGATGTGATAAAACTTCTTCTGAAATATGAGAAAACTCCTCTGTTGCATTTAAAATACGATGGCCAACAGCAGGATGAGTTTTAATTTCTTTCCATTCAGTTTCGGTTAACTTTTCTTTTTTATTTAAAATATTTTCCGAAACTACAGTTTTGCCTATATCATGCAGCTTAGCAACCAAAGTCAACTTATTAATTTCATTCTGGCTTAATTTAAGTTTTTTAGCTAATTTTTTAGCTAAATCTGCCATCCGATTTGAATGGCTTGAGGTTTCTTGACTTTTTTCACTTAAAGTTTTTAAAAGTGTATTTAAAATGTTACTTTTAATACTTCTACTTTCAGTTAGCTTGTTTTTGTACATTCTAGATTCAGCTTCATCTAAAATTTCTAAAATATCTTCAAATTTATTTTCTTTAACTTCATAGCCTAAAGCAGCTGATAAAGGTAATTTGCTTCCATCTTCAAATTCTAAATATTGATTAGCAATTTTTTTGTTAATTCTTTTAACAATTTTTTTTACTGTTTTACAATCTGAACCAGGTAATATTATAACAAATTCGTCACCACCCCAGCGCGCAATTAAATCATCATCCCTGCAGCTGGAACTTAATATATCTGCCATTTTCTTTAAAAGTTTATCACCTTCAGCATGACCATATGTATCATTAACTAATTTTAGACCATTCAAATCAGCCATAATTATTGCAACTGGTAACTTAGCAGATCTATTTAGTTTTTGAATTTTCTTTTCCAGATAAGAACGATTATATAAATCAGTTAAACTATCATGATAACTCGCATATTTAATTTTTTCTTCACTTTTTATTTTATCAGTAACATCTGTCTGAATAGAGATAATACCAGCCTCATTATTAGGCAGGTTTATTTTTCTTTCCTGTAAGCGAATATATCTTCTTTCACCGCTGCTGTTATTGTATGGCAGCTCATGTATTAAAACTTCTCCAGCTAAAATTTTATCTATATTTTCTCTTGCAATTTCATTTTGTTCTGCTGGTACTAATATCTCAAAAACTGAAGAATCTAAAAGCTGTTTTCTAGAATAGCCCGTTATATTAACCATTTCTTTATTAACTTTTAAAATCTTACCCTCTTTATTTTCAATCATTACCCCAACCGGTAAAATATCAATTAATTCTAAATAATATTGACGCAGGTTATTATTTAAATGATTCTGATACATTGTTTCCAAATTATTTTCTATTAAATCTCTTATAAATTCAATCTGTTTTTTTAATGAATCACTAAAATATCTTTCTTGATTGTCATGAATACAAATTGTACCATAAATTTTACCATTAGGCCATAAAATTGGATAACCTAAATAAGAAATTAATCCATTATCCATATAAATAGAATTTTCCCATTTTTTTATTGAAGCTGCATTATTAACTTCTAATTTCTTTTTGTCCTTAATAACGTCTTCACAATAAAGCCCTTCAACTTTAAATTGATCTCCTTCAGAAAATAAATTTTCCGAATTAGAACTACCCTTAGTTACTTTTAAATAAGGTGCTTGATAATTGTTAATTAGGGCATCTTGAACCTCAGAAAATTCAACAAACATATCTAATATATGCTGCCATTGATTTAAAGTAGCATCAGTTATTTTTATATTATTAACATCAATTTCTATTTGATCTAAAATATCATTCATTTCATTACCTTTCATTTTTTAGACCGTTACTATTACAACAGACTGCTCAATTAGATTAAATTAAAGTTTCCCATTCCTGATATAATTTTTCTAACTTATTATTTTTCGATTCGTATTCCTCTTTTAATTGCTGCAGTACTTCAAAGTTATCAATATTTTTTTCAGCTGTCATCTCATTTTCTAAATAATTTAATTTTTTTTCTAATTTTTCTATATCAGATTCAATTTCTTCTAATCTTTTTTGTCGTTTCATTTCACGACTACGGGCTTCTTTTTGAGCCTCATAATCCAACTTGCCTTCGTTTTTTTCTTCTTTTTTTTCTTTATCCAGCTGCTTAGAAATTTCATTTTTCTTTTTTTCTTTATAATAACTATAATCTCCAAAGTATTTATTTAGTTCCTGATTGTCTAATTCGTAAATATAATCAATTACCTTATCTAAAAAATAACGATCATGAGATACAATTAAAACAGTGCCTGGATAATCTTTTAGAGCATCTTCGAGTACCTCACGCGAAGCTAGATCAAGATGGTTTGTTGGCTCATCAAGAATTAAAAAATTGTAATTTCCACTCATCAACTGCAGCAGTCTTAATCTACTTTTTTCTCCACCACTTAATTGATGAACTTTTTTAAAAACATCTTCCCCAGTAAATAAAAATGAAGCCAACATATCTCTCGCTTTAGAGTTAGTTACAGCGGTTTCCCTCTGCAGAGCAGTAATTAAATCATCTTCAGGTTTAAAACCCTCAAATTCTTGACGATAATAGGCAGGGTAAATATTTGTACCAATCTTAACTTTTCCCTGATCAGCAGTTATTTCTCCCATGATAATTCTTAAAATGGTTGATTTTCCTGTACCATTATCACCTATAATTGCCGCTTTATCTCTTCGATGGAGTTCAAAATTTATTTCTGCAAAAAGAGTTAAATCTTCAAAACTCTTGCTTAAATTTTCTACAAATAAAACATCATCGCCACCTCTAATATCAGCATCAAGATCTAATTTCATCTTTTTACCTTTAAGGCGTGGCTTTTCAAGCCGATCAATTCTTTCCAGCCTTTTCTCCATTGCCTTGGCCCTTTTAAACATTTTTTCACTATCCCGGGAACGACCCCAGATATAAAGCTGTTCTATTGCATCTTCAAGTTCTTTAATTTTTTTCTGCTGATTTTTATATTCCCTCAGCCTCTGTTCATATCTTCTTTTTCTCTCTTTTTGATAGTAGCTGTAATTACCGCTATAATCCTCATTTTTTCCATTTTTTATTTCTACTATTCTTTCAATCGTGTTATCTAAGAAATATCTATCATGAGAAATAATTAAGAGACTACCCTGATAAGAATTAAGATAATTTTCAAGCCACTCTACTGATTTCAAATCAAGATGGTTTGTAGGCTCATCTAAAAGAAGTAAATCCGGCTCAATTAATAGCAATTTAGCAAGTCCAACTCTTGTTTTTTCCCCACCACTTAGCTGGTCTAAAGTTTTTTCGTGTATTTCCTCTTCGTCAAAGCCCATACCAGCAGCAACCTGACGAATTTTACTTTGGTACTCATAGCCTACTCCTTTTTCGAATTGCCTCTGCAGCAGACTATATTCCCGCATAGTTGCTTCTAAATTATCAGAATGAATTTCAGATTCATCTACTCTTTCTCCATGGTGAGCTATTTTTTCTTCAAGCCTCTGCATTTCTTTAATTTGTTTTTTTACATCTGCAAAAACTTTTTCTAATTCCTGATAAATTGTTAATTTGGCTTTAAAGTCAGGTAACTGATCTAAATATCCTACTTCAATATCATTTCTAATTGAAACTGTACCTTCAGAAAAATGTTCCTGGTCAGTGATAATTCTAAAAATCGTGGTTTTGCCCGAACCATTCGGCCCAATTAAAGCCACTGACTCTCCCTGATTTACATTTAAAGAAAAATCCTTAAGTACAGTCTCAATTCCATATTCTTTTTTTAGATTATTAATATTTAAAATAGCCATATAAAATCACACATTTCTTTTATCTTTATAATTTAATAATATAAATTAGTCTAATTAAAAATAATAACTAATATACTTCTGGCTTGGCAGTTTTTTCACTATTTTGAAAAACCAAAGCCAGCGTCCCAGGTCCGGCATGAGAACCAACTGCTGCTCCAATTTCACTGATAAAAATTTCTTGGGGCTTAAATCTAGCTTCAATTTCTTTACTTAACTTCAAGGCGTATTCTTCATTTTCTGAATAAGTTATAGCTATAATTTGCGATTCCGGTTTATCTGCTTTTTTTTCTAATTCTTCTAATAAATAAGAGATCATTCTTTTTTTACCTCTTATTTTATCATATGGTAAAATCTCACCATCTTGAATATGAAGAATGGGTTTAATATTTAAAACATTAGCCATCACAGCTTTGGTTTTAGAAATCCGACCTCCACGCTTAAGCATTTCAATATCACCAACCGCAAAGATGTGTTCTAATTTAGATGCAGCTGCCAATAAATCCTGCACAACAGCTTCGACTGACTTTCCAGCCTGCAGCCACTTTGCTGCTTGATATACTAAAAGCCCCTGACCAACTGAAGCAGCTTTAGTATCAATTATAGTAATTTTATCGCTATCCATTTCTCTTTTTGCCATAACTGCTGATTCTAAAATACCGCTCAATTTTGAAGAGAAAGCAATTACTAAAACATGGTCATGTTCTGCTAAAGCTTTTTTGTAAGTGTCTTTAAATTTTTCAGGAGTTATTCTTGAAGTTTTTGGAACTTCATCTCCCTGATTAATTAAGCGATAAAAATCTTTAGGCTGTAAATCATGACGATCATAATAGACTTGATTATTAATATTTACTTTTATATTTAAAAATTCTATATCATAGCTGTCCACAATCTCTTTTGGTAAATCAGAACAACTATCTGTTATTATTTTAACTTTTGACATAATAAATCCTCCCTGTGAAACTCTCCCCCGGGTTTAATATTTACTTAAAGTTTAAAATTTGAATCCTCGTCACGCTGACGGAACAAGACAGCAATACCACCAATTACTTGGACAACATTGGCTCCAGTTGCTGTAGCTAGTTCTTCCGCAGCAGAACGAGTTGTTCTACCTGTGCTCTCTAAAATTCTTACTTTTAAAAGCTCATGATCTTCTAAAGCTTTATCTAGCTGCTCAATTACAGATTCGTTAATTCCTTCTTTACCAACATGAACTATTGGATCTAAAGAATTAGCTTCTCCTCTAAGATAACTTCTATTTTTACCTGTTAACATTAATAACACCTTCTTTTTTTATTCTACATAATCAAACTCTAAAGGACCAATTACAACTGTGTCCCCTTCTTTAACTCCCTCTGAATTCATCATTTCATTTAGACCATGATGTTTTAAAACTCTCATTAATCTCTGTACAGCCGCATCATTATTAAAATCAGTTTTTTCTAAATAAGAATCTAATAAAGTTCCTCTAATCTCGAACTTATCTTTGTTTAGCTTTTTAATATAGAGTTCATCCACAAAATCTGGCTTAATTACTACCTCTTCTTCTTTTTCTATTTCTCTTTCCGGCAGTTCCTGCAGCCGCTGACCTAAATGATAAATTAAAGGTTTACAACCTTCACCAGTCACTGCAGAAATAGGAAAAACACTATATCCGCGATCATTCAATTCTGATTTAACTGTTTCTATATTCTGTCTACCTTCTTCTAAGTCAATTTTATTTAAAGCAACAACCTGCTCTAAAGAAGCAAGATAGTCATTATATTTATTTAGTTCATTATTAATAGTTTCAAAATCTGCTAAAGGGTCTCTACCTTCAATACCCGAAACATCAATAACATGTACTAGGAGTCTGGTTCTTTCCAGATGCTTTAAAAATTCGTCACCTAAACCTGTTCCCTGGTGAGCTCCTTCTATTATACCAGGAATATCTGCCATTACAAAAGATTGATATTCTCCATATTTAACTACACCTAAATTAGGATGTAAAGTTGTGAAATGATAAGAATCAATTTTTGGTTTGGCATGTGAAACCTGAGAGATTAAAGTTGATTTACCAACATTCGGATAACCAACTAGACCCACATCCGCTAGAACTTTTAATTCAAGTCTAACTTTTCTCAATTTACCTTTGGCTCCATTTTCAGAAAAACGAGGTGCTTTACGAGTAGATTTTTTAAATCTAGCGTTACCTCTACCCCCTTTACCACCTTCGGCAATAACATACTGGTCTCCAGCTTCTTTTAAATCTGCTAAAAACTGATCAGTGTCTGCATCATAAACCATTGTTCCTGGTGGTACATCTAAATAAAGATCTTCACCATTTTTCCCGTGCATTTTTTTACCCTGACCATTTTGGCCGCGATCAGCTTTATAGATATTATTATAGCGATAATCAGCTAAAGTATTCATTCCTTCATCTACTTTTAGAATAATACTGCCTCCATCACCGCCATCTCCTCCATCAGGACCACCCTGATCAATAAATTTTTCACGGCGAAAACTGACAATTCCATTACCACCATCACCAGCTTTAACTTTAAATTCCACTTCATCTATAAACATATTTTTCACCTCCAGTTTGCTAAAAAATAATTAAAAAACCCTCAGCACCTAAAGCACTGAGGGATATTATACAATAATATTAGTTAGCAATAGCTGCTACCTGATCTTCTGTATACACACTGATTTGACGATTCTTTCTACCTTTTCTTTCAAATTTAACATAACCGTCAACCTTGGAGAATAAAGTATCATCATTTCCACGGCCAACATTTAAACCTGGCTTAAACTTAGTACCTCTCTGACGTACTAAAATACTACCAGCTGATACAAATTCACCGTCGAATTCCTTAACACCTAGCCGATTCGATTCACTATCACGACCATTCCGGGAACTACCAACACCCTTCTTCTGGGACATTTAACTCCACCCCCTTAGAAAATAAATTTTTAAAATATTTAAAAGTTAATATTAGCTTTAAAGCCAATATTACTGCTTATTTACATAATATATAAAATTAAGCATTAATGTCTTCGATTAAAACTCTAGTGTAAGGCTGTCTATGACCAGTTTTCTTGCGATATCTAATCTTTGGTTTATACTTAAAAACGACAATCTTTTTATTTTTACCTTGATCGATTACCTTTCCCTTTACAGAAGCTCCTTCAATCATTGGAGAACCTGCTTTTAAACCATCATCATCAGATACAGCTAAAATCTGATCAAATTCTACATTTTCGCCTTCCTCAGCAGAAAGCTTTTCAATTTTAATTATTTGACCTTCTTCAACGCGGTACTGTTTACCGCCAGTTTTAATAATAGCGTACATTATATGTTACACCTCCCTTACCTCAGACTCGCCGGATGAGGCACTCTTTATTACAAGAGATTTGTCAGCCTATACCGTGCGGTTTTGGCACCTTCAAAATGAAGGCTGGATAAATAACTCCAGATATAAATTCTAGCATAAATCAGCTCCATAGTCAAGGGAATGGCTGAAATGAGTTAGCTTTTATTATCTGCGGTATTTAAAAAGATTTCAAATTTTTATAGTCATTATGCTAGGTGAGCTCTAGCGTAAGTTCGATGCATATCATCAATTATAATCTCAACTTCATTATCAACCATATTCCCGGCACCGTTAACAATGATAATATAACCATCAATTCGTGCTATACCCGCTTCTTCGTTACTGGCATGCTGATCTTCAATTTTAACTTTAATTCTATCACCTGCATCTAATTCTAAAATCTCAGGTTGTAAATCTTCTTTAGTTCCTTTTTCAATTATCATGTCTTCATATTTTAATTCAGCATTTCCACTGATAAAAATATCAATGCCAAACTTATCTTCAAGCTCCTGCAGTTTTTCCCCTCCAGCACCAATTAAAACTGCTGCTACTTCTGGATGCAGTTCTAAAGATACGGCTGGATATTTTTTTCTGCTGGTAATCTCATCAATTTTACGAATTACCTTCATCGCTACTGTCGATTCTGATAAAACTTTACCAGTTCCTCCACAAACAGGACAATCCTTCTGCATTAGTGAACCAAAACCTTCTCTAACCTTTTTACGAGTCATCTCCAGCAGGCCAAGCTGAGTAAAACCTAAAATAGAGGTTTTTGTTCTATCTTTTGCCAGCTCATTTGCTAAAAGATCAGTTACTGACTGCTGATCAGATTGATTGTTCATATCTATAAAATCAATAATAATGATTCCACCGATATCTCTTAATTTTATCTGACGGGCTATTTCGGCAACAGCTTCTTTATTTGTTTTAACTATGGTATCCTGTAGGTTCTTTTTACCGGTAAATTTACCTGTATTAATATCAATTGAGACTAATGCTTCAGTCTGATCAATAACCAGATAGCCACCTGATTTCAGCCATACCTTACGCTGCAGCAAACTTTCTATTTCTTTTTCAATATTATATGCTGCTAAAATAGGTACATTACGCTGATAAAGCGCAATTCTATTTTTTAAATCTGGTGCAAAAACTGAAGTTAAGTCTATTAAACGCTGATAGTCTTTTTGATCATCTACTACTACTCGATCAATATTTTCATCTAAATAATCTCTAATTAAATTTTTGAGTAAATCTTCTTCTTGATATAAAATATCTATATCATTTTTTTTGAAAAAGTCATTACGAATTCTTTTCCAGGTTCCTGATAAAAAGTTATAATCATTCTGTAATTTTGTATAACTTTCATCACGAGCGTTAGTTCTAATAATCAGCCCTTCACTACCACTTTTTAAATCCTGACCAATAGATTTTAAGCGTCCACGCTCACCATCATCATTGATTCTGCGAGAAATACCAATTTTATTATCAGATGGTATATAAACAAAGAATCTTCCTGGAATAGAAATCTTACAGGTAACTTTTGCCCCTTTAGACCCCATTGGTTCTTTAACTACCTGAACCATCAACCATTGTCCAGGCTGTAATACATGCTTAACATTTAATTCTTTTTTGCTCAACTTCTTTTTCTGCTCATTATTTAAAATTGGATATAAATCATTTAAGTGAATAAAAGCATTGCGTGAGATTCCAATATCAACAAAAGCTGCCTGCATACCTGGCAGCACATCCTGTACTCTCCCTCGATAAACATTCCCAGCTATTTTTTGATAGGTATCTCTTTCAAAAAAGAGATCTTCTAAAGAATTATTATTTAATAAAGCCGCTCTTCTTTCTCTGTATTCCGAATTAATAATTATTTGTCTGCTCATCTATTTCAACTCCCGATGAATTTTTCTGCATAGGGAGGCTTGAATTCTTCTCCATCTCTAACAAAAACTCCCTCTCTAATAACTTGTAGCGGTGAAAAGTCCTTAATTTCTGGATACTTTTCTCTTAAAGCCCTGTTAAGTTCCTCAGGTCTCACATTACCTCTACTCCCTGTTACAACTGCAAATTTCCAATTGTTTTTATCTACTATTTCTGCAGAAAATATTCTTTTCTTTAAATCTATTTTTCTGTCCGATTTCTTTCGTCTATGTCTTATTATCATAATTTCTTCCTGTCCCATAAATTCTTTTAACATTGCCTCTGCTTCTTCTAAACTTTTTTCGGCAGCGTAATCAAAATTAATTGTATAAATTGCTGTATCTAAAAGTGATGACAGTGATCTTATATCATCTGGTACTGCAGCTGCTTTTAAAAATCTTAAATCTTTAGGTGAGGCAGTATTTAAAGCCTCAATTAATTTTTCGGGCTCCATTTCTTCCTCTAATTCTAGATCAAAATATTCTCCCTTACTAATTAGACCAACAGCAAGCGGAGGACCAATTGCAAGATTTATCCTTGGATTATATCCCTGAGAAAAAGCTGCGGGCAGTTCTGCCCTTCTAATTATCCTCCTCAGTGTTTTAATGACCTCTAAATGAGAAATATACATTAAATCTTCTAATTTAGCAAATTTAATTCTGTAATTCATTGCTTCTACCACCTACTAACTCTAAATCAACTTCAAAATTTCCACAAACTCCGCAACCATGACAGTCAGCAAATCTGCAGTCATCAATCAATACTTCATTATGTGCATTTTTATATTCATTGATTAAAAAAGATTTAGAAATACCAATATCTAATTTTTCCCAGGAGAAAATTTCTGCTTCTCCTCTTTCTCTTAAATAATCTTCAGGTTGAATATTATTTTCTCTAAAAGCCTCTCCCCAAATTCTTGGTTCAAAACACTCATGCCAGCCTTCAAAACGACTTCCCTTTTCCCAAGCTGAAGCAATAACCTTTGATAATCTTCTATCGCCTCTGGCAAGTACCCCTTCCAAACGCGAAAGTTCTGGATCATTCCAGCTAAAAGAAAAACTGCGGCCCTTAATGTTAGCTCTTAAATAGTCATGTTTTTTGATGATTGTTTCAATATCATCCATTTTATGCCACTGAAAAGGTGTAAAAACTTTGGGAACAAAGGTGGAGGCGCTGACTGAAACTTCAATCCTACGCATTCTTTCCTTTGTGTTACGGCGAACTTCCTGACCAATGTCTTTTATCTTTTGAGCCATTTCTGCAATTCCCTTTACATCCTCCATAGTTTCAGTTGGTAGACCAATCATGAAATATAGTTTTATCTTGGACCAACCATTTTCAAAAGCGGAGCGTGCTGCACTGTAAATATCATCTTCACTAATGTTTTTATTGATCACATCTCTTAAGCGCTGAGTTCCTGCTTCTGGAGCAAAAGTCAATCCAGTTTTTCTAACTTTATTAACTTCTTCTGCCAGCTCCACAGAAAACTTATCGACTCGAAGTGAAGATAAAGATACACTTATCATCTGATCGCTAAATCTCTCAGTCATTGCCTGTACCAATTTTTTGGCCTCGGTATAATCTACTGTACTTAAAGAAGTTAAAGAAATTTCATCATAGCCAGTTGATTTTAAAGCTTTTTCAGCCAGATCCATCAAACGCTCAACACTGCGTTCTCTAACCGGTCTGTAGGCCATTCCAGCTGCACAAAATCTACAGCTTCTGGTACAACCTCGAGAAATCTCTAATACTACTCGCTCATGAACTGTATCTCGATAAGGAACAATAAAATCAGTTGGATAAAAAGCCTGATCTAAATTTTGAACCACCTGCTTTTTCACTCTTTCTTTTTCGCCTTCAGCAGAATTTAAGGCTAAAATTTCTCCACTGTCTCCATATTCTTCACTAAATAAAGAAGGAACATAAACACCATCCATTTTGTTTAACTTACTTAAAATTTCAGTCTTAGCTAAACCTTCAGCCTTCAAGCTCTTATATTCATTCAAAAGTTCAATAATAAAAGATTCTGCTTCCCCAATAAAAAATAAATCTATAAAGTCTGCTATTGGTTCAGAATTAAAAACTGTTGAACCCCCAGCAATAATTAGCGGATCATCCTCTTCTCTTTCAGAAGCATAAATAGAAAGCCCACTCAAATCAAGCATATTTAAAATATTAGTGTAACTCATCTCATATTGCAGAGTAAAACCTAAGATATCAAAATCTTTAATTTCATGGTAAGATTCTAAAGTATAAAGCGGTATCTGCTCCTCTTTCATTAAATTTTCCATATCCTGCCAGGGAGCATAAACTCTTTCTGCCAGCATATTATCTTCTCGGTTAATTAAATGATATAAAATTTTAAGCCCTAAATGAGACATCCCAATCTCATAAACATCAGGAAAGGCCAGGGCCACTTTTAATCTATCCTGATTCCAGTCCTTATTTATTGTATTCCATTCATTACCAGTATATCTTTCCGGACTGGATATTTTATATAAATTTTCTATAATTTTATTCTTAAATTGCAAAAAATCACCTCATGTTAAAACATCAATTTGTTTTTCCTTAAATTTATATTAATTGCTATTGCCACTGCAGTTAAAGAGGTTAACATAAAAGTTCCTCCATAACTAATAAAGGGAAGTGGAATACCTGTTATTGGCATAATTCCCATTGTCATTCCGATATTCTCCAGCACATGAAATAGAAACATTGCTATGATTCCTATCATAACTAAATAACCATATCTATCCCTTGCATTTTCGGCAATGCTTAAAAACTGCCAGAGTAAAAATAAAAATAATAAAATTACAACTGCTGCTCCAATAAATCCAAATTCTTCGCCAATTACTGAAAAAATAAAATCTGTATGTTTTTCAGGTAAAAAATTAAGCTGATTTTGTGTCCCAGCAAAAAGGCCCTTCCCAAAGGTTTTACCCGAACCAAGGGCAATAATAGATTGGATAATATTGTAGCCGCTGCCGTGGGGATCAATATTAGGATTAATAAAAACTATTAATCGATTAAGCTGATATTCTTTTAAAAAAGGAAGTGGTGTATTAAAAAATACATGGGCTGTAATTAATGACACAACAAATAAAAACCCACCTCCAAAGACTGAAGCCATATATTTGAAATTACCTCCGCCTGCAAAAAGCATCATTAAATATATAAAAAACAGGACTAAGGCTGTACCTAAGTCATTTTGCAGTATTACTAGAGTAAATGGTATAAAAGCTACCAGAGAAGGTAAAAACATCCCTTTTAAATAGCCCATATCATCAGAATTATTATCAATCACTGCCGCTAAAACTAAAATCAGCATTATTTTTGATAATTCTGAAGTCTGCAGATTAAATCGCCCGATACTAATCCAGTGTGCTCCCCCAGAAACGCCGCTACCTAAAAATAGGGTAGCAGTTAAAATCAACAACATTGTGATATAAATCAAGACCGCATATTCTTTAAAAATTTTATAATCAAAGGCCTGCAAAATAAATATTATTAGCAGCCCCAGCCCAACTGAGACTGCCTGTTTTTGTAAAAATCTTAATGCGCCGCTATCTACCTGATTAATTTCTACAGCAGAACTAATACTAATAAAACCAATAATAATTAATAGTATTACAGCAAAGGGCACATTAAAATTTAAATAATGCAGGAATTTCTTATTCCAGTTCATAATGGCGCAACCCCTCTATTTTGAACCTTTAAGGGGGAAATTCGCAACTAAGGCTGTCATATCATCTTCACGTTTAACATCCATTTCAATATTCTGAGAATCTACATCTATATATTTACTTAAAACACCTATTAATTCGTCACGCATTGCATCCATTTCATCTGGAGTTAATTTTACTCTGTCCTGAACAAGTACAAATTGTAATCTTTCTTTTGCAACACTTTTACTCTTCTTATCTTTATCATCACTTTTTAAACCGAGCCACTTTAATATATCGATTTTACTCCCCCCCTTGTATTAAGATAAACCAACTAATTTTTTAAATCTAGTTATAAAACCATCTTTTTCTAATTTCATCATCGGCAGATCTTCACCCATAATTCTACGAGCGATATTTCTATATGCCTGACCTGCTTTAGCCTTATCGTTTAAAGCAATAGGTTCACCTTTATTTGTAGAAACTACAATACCCTCATCTTCAGGTACTATACCTATTAGATCAATAGCAAGTATTTCTATCATATCATCAATACCCATCATATCTCCACGGTCAACCATATCTGCTCTTATTCTATTGATAATAACTTCTGGATCTCTTAAACCTTCAGCTTCTAATAAACCAATGATTCTGTCAGCATCACGAACAGCAGAAATTTCTGGTGTAGTAACAATAATTGCCTGATCAGCTCCGGCAATTGCATTTTTAAATCCCTGCTCAATTCCAGCTGGTGAATCAACAACCACAAAATCCATATCTTCTTTTAGTTGATCAATTAGTTCTTTCATCTGAAAAGGTGTTACAGAAGTTTTGTCCCTTGTTTGAGCTGCTGGCAAAAGATATAAGCCATCATAACGCTTATCTCTAATCATCGCCTGCTCAAGTCTGCAGTTATTTTCAACTACATCAACTATGTCATAAACTATTCTATTTTCTAAACCCATCACTACATCCAAATTTCTGAGCCCAATATCAGCATCAATTAAGCACACTTTATTACCCTGCATTGCCAGGGCAGTTCCAATATTAGCTGAGGAAGTAGTTTTACCTACGCCACCTTTACCTGAAGTAATAACAATTGTCTTGCCTGCCAAATTTCATCCCCCCTGAATTTATAACTAAATTTTCTCTACAATAATTTGATCATTCTCGATAAATGCTCTTTCAGCCTGCAGCTTTGAACTATCACTATCATCAGGTGATCTGGCAATTAAGGATGCAATCCTTAATTGAGTTGGATTAAGCTTTAAAGCAGCAACCTGAGCCTCTTTACTACCACCGGCACCTGCATGAACAACACCTCTCAGCCTTCCAAAAACTATTATATCTCCTCCAGCAATTACTTCTGCACCTGGATTTACATCACCAACTATTACAACATTTGCCTGATGCTTTACTCTTTGACCAGATCTTAAAGTCCGATTAATGATTACTGCTTCCGAACTATTTTCAGAACTTTTTTCTTCTTTTTCGATTTTTCTGGCTGTAAAATAGATCTTGTTGACTCTATTATATTTTTTTACTATTTGCATCAGTTCTTCTAGCTGTTCATACGTCAATTCAAGTCCGCTTAAATTTAAATATAAATTAACACCTGTAAAAAAATCAGAAGCTTCAGCAGCATGAAGGTTGACAGCTTTTTTTATGCTCCCAAAAGTACTGCCATCACGAAAATTCATAACTATACCATCTGAAACTGCCTGAAAAGAAAACACAGAAGCCATAAAATCTCTCCTCATTTAAACACTTTTTAATATATTCTTTAATAAATTTAAAATTCCTGCCTTTAGTGATCAAAATACTTTATTAATTTACTTAAGATTATTTTAAATTATTAATTTAAGTAGATTATCGTATTATTCCGAATTTTCGCTGCTGTAATAATATATTTTATCTCTATTATTATGATAATTTTTAAATCCAAAATAATATTCCATTATTTCTCTAGCTATAGGAACTGAATAAGCACTTGATCCTCCATTTTCTATAAAAACAACAACAGCAATTTGTGGGTCTTCATAAGGTGCAAAGCCTCCAAACCAGCCGTGATTGGCGCCTCCAGTCTGGGCAGTTCCTGTTTTACCAGCTGTTGTAATTGGAAAACCTTTAAAATGTCTGGATGCAGTACCATAACTTTTATTTGTAACATCGTGCATCCCCTGTTTTAAAGCTGAAAAAACTCTGTTATCAATTTCATCTCTGAGGTCAATACGAATCTCTGGCTCAAATTTTTTAATAATTTCTCCATCTGTTCCTCTAATCGTTTTTACAAGCTGTGGTTTATAAGAAACTCCATCCGCAGCTACTGTAGAGATTAAAGATGCAATTTGAACAGGTGTTGTCAAAAGACTTCCCTGACCGATTGATAAATTTACTGAATCACCTGGATACCAGCCTTGATTTAAAACACTTCTTTTCCAACTATCATCAGGTACTAAACCACTTTTTTCTGATGGTAAATCAATATTTGTTTTGCTGCCTAAGCCATATTTATGGGCATATTCTGCCAGCTTTTCGCCTTTATAATCCTTATATAATTCATAACCTAGTTCGTAAAAAACAACATTATTGGAACGCGCTATAGCTTTAACAAAATCTAATTTACCCTCACCAACCGGATTCCAGTTTCTAAAAGGTCGAGACCAGTTAGGAATATAAAAGGTACCATCAGAATCATAAAAACTTGTATTTGCTCTAACCCCTAATTCCTTCATAGCTGCAGTACCTGTAACTAATTTAAAAATAGAACCGGGAGGAACTGCTGTCATTGTATATCGGTTAATCATTGGTCTTAGGGGATCATTGATTAGTTCTTGATAGTCACTATTACTAATCCCTTTGGCAAACAAATTCAAATTGTAATCTGGAAGACTAATCGCGGAAATTATTCCACCTGTATCTATATCCATAACCACAGCAGAAATTCCTGTGGGGGTTGGTCTATCTTCATCATCTAATGATAATGTTCTTAATTCATTATAGTTTTCTTCAACTAATTTTTCTACAGCTGACTGCAGTGTGAAATTAATATTTAAAACTAAGTCATTCCCAGGTTCCGGATTTTTAACTCCGATAGTTTTAATTTTTTCACCGCGGCTGTTAACCTCAATCTGCTCAGCCCCACGTTTTCCATTTAAATAAAATTCATACTGTTTTTCAAGTCCACCCTTACCAACAAAATCGCCCCCACGGTAATTATAGCCTTTATCATTAAATGAAATTAATTCTTTTTTGTTAATTTCACCAATATATCCGGTAGTGTGAACTAATTTTTTAGGATAAATATAATCTCTCATAGAAGATTCTTTAACTAATAAGCCCGGTAAAATATCTTTGTTTTCTGCTATAATAACCATATCTTCTTTATTTAAATGTCGAGCTAAAAGAATAGGCTCAACAGCTGTATCAACTTCTGAATTATTATAATTAAGTAATAAACGTGATTCAGCTAAGCTGCTGATATTCGAAAGCTCATTTAAAATTTCTTTAACAGAGCTAGCCGGTGGTATCTCATTTTGCATCAAATATAAATTATAGCTTAATCTATTTGAAACAATAATTTCTCCACGTTGATCATAAATTCTGCCTCTAGGTGCATTAATTGGCCTGACTGAAATTCTATTACCCTCTGATAATTCATAATAATAATCTCCACGTACCAGCTGCAGATAAGCGGCTCTCGAAAGTAAAATAACAAAAATCAGAATTATCACTAATTTTATAATTTTATGTCTGTCCACTTAGATCACGCCTTCCCCAGAAAAAATAAATTAAATAAACAAAGAAGGTGATCAGGGCATTAAGTGCTGCCATAGGCAAAATTATTTCTTTGATTAAAGTTAAATAATTTGCTGCAAATAGATAATTTTCTTTGAGCATTAAATATACAAGTTCGTGAACTATTGTTGCTAAAAATACAGCAAGAGGCGGAATTAATAGGTTTTCTGGAAAAAATCGCCCTGATAATAAAGCTGCTAAAAAGGCGACAGCTGTTTTTACAGGAGTAAAAAGTCCTATAAAAGATGTTATAAAAACATCCTGAAGCAGACCACCGACTGCTCCATAAATCATTGCATCTTTAGCTCCATAAATGACTGCCCTAATAACTACATAAATTAATATAAAATCCGGTATTAAATTTAAAGCTGGAAAAAACATAGCTATTGTCAGCTGAAAAATTAACAGAAAAATTAAAACTGAAATATTGAGTAGATATTTTTTCAATTTAAACTCTCCATCATAAATATTTTTTCTCTAAATATTTTCACTCTCTGCGTTTCCATCATTATTTTCACTTTCCTCATTATCATTAATTTCAGCTTCATTTTCTACTTCAGTATTTTTAATATTATTTTTATGATTAAAGTTTTTAATAACCATTACTTCTTCTAAAGTTATCTGGTGTATCAATAGATTTATATCTGCTTTTTGTGAAAGACCATAATTATCTGTTTCAACTTTTGCAACCTCTCCAATTTTCAATCCTGCTGGGAAGTTATTGGATAAACCAGATGTTAGTATTATATCACCTGATTCGATATCAGCATCCCAGGCTATACTATCCATTATATTGGGCTGATCTGCTCTACCACTTCCTTTAACTAATCCAATTTCTCTAGAATCAGTTCTGGCAATAATCCCGCCCACAACAAAATCGTGATCAGTAATTAATCTGACCTGAGCTGAGCTGACACCTGTATTTTCTATTCTTCCAACTAAATATCCCTGATAACTAATAACAGGCATCCTTTTTTCTAAACCATCTTTACTACCTCGATTAATTGTAATTGTTTTTTCCCAGATAGAGGGAGAATTTGCTATTACTTCAGCTCCAATCATTTGATAATCAACTTTTTCTTTAAAATCAAGCAGTTTTCTAAGTCTTTCATTTTCTCTATTAATATTTTCTAAAAATAGTATTTGCCTTTCTAAGATACTATTTTTCTGTCTTAAATCTTTAATTTCTTGGTTAACTTCATCAATAGAAAATAAGGTGTTAAAGAAATTCTGTATACTCTCAACAAATTGATGAACTAAATTTAAAACAGGAGTAATAATATTATAAATAAGATCACTCAACCAATTAAAAACCGGTAGATCTACTCCGGTGAAATAGAGAAAAGCAAAAAATAAAATAATTAAAACTATTAAGGCTGCTGCAATTAATGTATCACTGTTAATATTAAACAACAGTTATCCCCCCTATGAAAGTTTCTTAGGAGTGATTAATATCTTTTTTAAAGAATCAATTTCTTCTAAAGCCATTCCAGTTCCTTTAGCTACACAGTCTAAAGGTTCGTCAGCAATATGCACCGGCATTTGAGTTTGGTCTATTAATAATTTATCTAAGCCCTGCAGTAATGCTCCACCACCGGTTAAAATAATTCCTCTATCCATAACATCAGATGCTAATTCAGGCGGTGTTTTTTCTAGAGTCATTTTAACGGCATCAATAATATTAACAACCGGTTCTTCTAGAGCTTTTTGGATTTCTGCTCCATTAATTTCTATAGTTTTTGGAAGGCCACTCACAAGATCACGACCTCTAATTTCTTTTACGCCTTCAGGATTATCAGTATAGGCAGCACCAATATCTATTTTAATTTCTTCAGCTGTTCTTTCACCAATCATTAAATTATATTTTCTTTTTACATACTGCACAATAGCAACATCCATGTCATCACCACCAATTCTAATTGAGCGGCTGGTTACAATTCCCCCTAAAGAGATAACTGCAACTTCTGTAGTACCACCACCGATATCCACAATCATATTACCAGTTGGCTCATGGACAGGTAAACCAGCACCAATGGCCGCGGCCATGGGCTCTTCTATCAGATATGCCTCCCTGGCTCCCGCGTGAACAGCTGCATCGATAACAGCTCTTTTTTCAACTTCTGTTACCCCAGAAGGTACGCAAATTATTATTCGTGGTCTAACCATCCTGCTTCTTTTATGGGCCTTTGTTATAAAATAACGGAGCATTGATTCTGTAACATCAAAGTCAGCAATAACTCCATCCTTCATTGGTCTTACAGCAACAATATTTCCAGGTGTTCTACCAATCATTCTTTTTGCTTCATCACCAACAGCAAGTACTTCCTGTTTATCTTTTTTCAAAGCAACAACTGAGGGTTCTCTAATTAAGATCCCCTTACCTTTGATATAAACTAATGTATTTGCCGTCCCAAGATCAACACCCATGTCCCTTGAGAATGGTGCACTTAAAAATTTAAAAACCATTTACTTAAACCCCTTTCAAATTATATAAAAATTAAATTAAAATCTAAAAAATTATAGCAAATTTAAAATAAACCCTTTTCTTTAAAGCTTAAATACTTATCACCAGCAATTATAATATGGTCCATTACTTCTATCCCAATTATTTTTCCTGTTTTAACAAGTTTTTTAGTTATACTGATATCATCAGCACTGGGAGTAGGATCACCACTTGGATGATTATGAACTAAAATCAGAGCTGCACTGCTGCGTCTGATTGCTTCTTTAAAGACTTCTCTTGGATGAACAATTGAACTTGAAAGTCCTCCTCGAGAAATCTCCGGAACAGCAATCACCTTATTTTTTACATCTAGAAGTATTACCCGCAAAACTTCCTGCTTTAAAAACCGCATCTCACCTGCCAGTAATTCTGCTGCCTGAATTGGATTGCTTACCAGATCTTTTTTTTGATTTTTTAAAGCAGCAATTCGACGACTCAATTCTATAACAGCATTAATTTGAGCAGCTTTGGCAGTTCCAATTCCGTTAATTACCTGCAGTTCTTCACAACTTAAATCCTGAAGCCCTTCTAGTCCTCCATAAAAATTAAGCAAATCCTGTGCCAGCTCAACGGCAGTTCTCTCTCTGTTTCCAGTTCTAATTACTAGAGCCAAAAGTTCTGCTGTTGATAAAAATGCACTGCCTTTTTTTAAAAGCTTTTCTCTTGGCCTCTCCTCAGCTGGTAATTCTTTGATGGTAAAATTGGTCTGTAGACCATCCATCAAAATTAGCTCCTTTCTCTTATAGGATTCCATAATTAAATTTGTCTAATAACTTAGCAAGTTGATGAATCGGTAAACCCATAACTGAATGATATGAGCCTTTAATCTCTTCTACAAAAAGACCTCCATAACCCTGAATAGCATAAGAACCAGCTTTACCCATCGGCTCTCCAGTCTCAATATAATTATCAATTTCTTTTTCAGTCATATTTGTCATTTTAACATCAGTTATATTATGTTCAACAAAAATCTTTTCTTTGCTAGAATTCAAAACTGCTAAACCAGTGATTACCTGATGCTGATTAGAATTTAAAGATTTTAACATATTCTTAGCATCAGCTTCATCTGCTGGCTTACCAAGAATTTGGCCCTTAAAAACTACTACTGTATCCGCAGCAATGACAATTGCCTCTTCTACCAGCTCAGAAACTGATTTAGCTTTCTCTAAGGCAAGTGTTTTTACAAGTTCAATTGGATCACTATTAGAAAAATTTTCTTCATTAATTTTGGCTGGTACTATTGTGAATTTTAAATTTAATTTCTTTAAAATTTCTTCTCTACGAGGAGAAGCAGAAGCTAAAACCAATTTTAAATTACTTGTAACATTATTTGCTTTTTTAATCATTAAAATTACCTCCAGTAATTGAAAATGGTAAATGCATAAGAGTAAAATAGCTAACCAAACCAACGCCAAATCCAGTTGGAATCGCCAGTAAAATTAAAAATGGTAGATAATAAAATATACCTGGATTAGCTATAATAAAATAAGCTGCTGTTATTTGAGCTGTATTATGAACCACAGCTCCGATTATACTAATTCCGATTAGTGATAAATAATCTTTAAAATAATAATAAGCAAGATACATTAAGATAAAACTTAAAATTCCACCACTAAAACTTAAATAAAAATTGATTGTCATAAAAGTTCCTGCTAAAAGTGAGCCAAGTACTACCCTAAAAATCACTATTTGAAAAGCTGCAGGGAAAGCAAATAAAGAAATTGCAATCAAAGATACAATGTTTGCCAGGCCTAATTTAGCCCCAGGTACAACAGCAGATAAAGGAAAAAAACTTTCTACTAAATGTAGGACAAGTCCTAAGGATATCAATAATGAAATTACTACAATTTTCCGAGTCTTTTTCATTTTACCAGCTCATCCCATCTATGTCTGAATTTGTGCTTTCCAGCCAGAGACTTAAAGAATTGGGCACACAGACAATAATTGGCCCTTCTCGATCAATCCAACCCGTTTTTTCGCAAATTTTAAGTGGATCAGCTGCAGGTGCTTCCATTACCCTTACTCTTCCCTGATTAACTTCAATAATATGGGTTCCAATTGGCCCTTCTACTTCAAAAATAATTGCTTCTTGATAACTATCAGCTACAGCAACTGTTTTAATTAATTCATCACCCTGCTGAACTTTTAATATTAATTCTCCTGATTCTGAAGGTGAGCCAAAATAATAAAAAGGAATTACCAGCAGTACCAAAGCTAGAACAATTACAAATATAATTAAAATTTTATCATAAAATGTTAAAATATCTGTTATTTTCAATTAAATTCACCACATTTTTCTTTTTTACTACCATTACTATATATTTTAACATCTTTAGCTGCTGATGTCCACAATTTAAAGCTTAAGAAAAAACCCGTCCTTATAAAAGAACGGGTTTGAAAAAACTTTTGATTTTAGTCTTCATCTTTATAGAAAATGTCAACTGCATTTACATTACACGCTTCAAAACAGAGACCGCACTGTATACATTTTTCCTGATCAATTTCATGCAGTTTTTTAACTTCTCCTTCTATTGCATCAACCGGACAAGCTTTTGCACAAAGAGTACAGCCCACACAATTATCATTGATTTCTACTTTTTCAATAACTTTTGCTTCAAATTCTATTGTTCCAGTCGGACATACTTCTGCACATTTACCACAATTAACACATTTTTCATAATCAATAATAGCTAAATTATCTTTGATTTCGATCGCATCTACTGGACAGGTTTTTGCACAAAGACCACAAGCTATACAGCCAACCTCACACGATTTTCGAACAATTTTACCAGTATTGTGAGATGAACATCTAATATGTGTCTCTGCTGACAAAGGTGCCAGTAAAAGAATATTTCGTGGACATTCTTCTATACATTTACCACAGCCTGTACATTTTTCGGGATTAATTTGAGGTAATCCATTTTCACTCATTTCTATAGCATCAAAAGGACAAATTGCCTCACAATCACCAAAACCAAGACAGCTGTACTGACACTCCTTTTCTCCACCATTAACAGAATGTGCTGCTTTACAAGTTTGAATACCCTTGTATTTACCGGATTTAGTAGTTTCTTTAATTCCACCACCACATAATAACTCGGCAACAACTTTATCTGCACTATCTGAATCAGCACCCATAATATCAGCAATATCAGATGCTACTTTGTCTCCACCTACAGGACAACCACCAACAGGTGCTTCTCCTCTAACAACTGCTTCTGCAAAAGCACTACAACCTGCATAACCACAGGCACCACAATTGGCTCCTGGTAGAGCATCATCCACCTTACCAACTCTTGGATCCTGTTCTACTTTAAAGTGTTCTGAGGCAAAACCTAAAATTGCAGCTAATAATGCCGCAATCCCCCCCATACTAATCAAAGAATATAAATATGTTGGATTCATTTAATTTACTGCCACCTCCACTACATTGAGATGAGACCGGAAAAGCCCATAAAAGCCATTGCCATGATACCTGCAACAATCAGGGTAACTGGCACACCTTTTAGTACTTCCGGCACATCGCCAAATTCTAATTTTTCTCTCAGACCTGCTATTAAAACAATTGCTAAAGTAAAACCAACTCCCGCACCAAAACCAAAAACTACACTGGCAATAAAACTGTATCCATTAAGGGGAATTAATAAAGCTAAACCCATAATAGCACAGTTTGTTGTAATTAAGGGGAGGAAGATACCTAATGCTTTATATAAAACCGGACTTGTTTTTTTAATAAACATTTCTACAAACTGTACCAGAGATGCAATTACAATAATAAAAGATACATACTGCAAAAATGGTAAGTTTAGAGCCTCTAAAATAAAGGTGTTAATCAGCCAGGTTGCTGCTGCAGTAAGAGTCATAACAAAGGTCGTAGCAAGCCCCATACTGAAAGCTGTTTCAACTTGTTTAGAAACTCCTAAAAAAGGACAAATACCTAAAAATCTAATTAATACAAAGTTATTTATTAAAACAGTACTAATAAATAATAATAATATCTGATTGAATTCTTCCATTATTTACCCTCCCTGCTGATTTGATTCATGATACCAACCAGAATACCTAAAGTAATAAAAGCTCCAGCAGGCAGTACCATAATAACCATTGGACGATACCATTCGCCTAATAATTGAAATCCGAACATTGAACCCATACCAAATAATTCTCTAATCATACCGAGTAAAGTTAAAACCCAGGTAAATCCGATACCCATGCCAAGACCATCGGCAATTGCTCTGTGAGTAGGATTTTTAGAGGCAAATGCTTCTTGACGTCCTAGTATTAAACAGTTTACTACAATCAATGGAATAAAAATACTCAATGAAGCTGCAATACCAGGGAAAAATGCCTTTAAAAAATAATCTGTAAAAGTAACGAAAGTTGCAATAATTAATATGTAACTTGGAATCCTTACATTTGCTGGAATTAGCTTTTTAATAATTGAAATTACTATTTCGGACATAATTAAAACAAATGATGTTGCTAAACCCATTGCCAAACCATTTGAAGCTGTGTTTGTTACCGCAAGAGTTGGACACATACCAATTACCAAACGTATAATTGGGTTTTCTGCCCAGAGTCCATTTGTAAAATCTTTAATTAATTCTTTGAAATCTATAGACATTAATTTCCACCTCCATAAGCTGAAGTCACTATATCTAATCCTTCTTCAATTATTTCAGTCATACTATCTGAAGAAATCGTTGCTCCTGCAATAGCCTGAACTTCTGTTTCTTTTTTAGGAGGAGTTTTTACAACTTGATAATCTCCAAAATTTTTGTTTTCAAAATTAGATTTGAATTCTGGCTCGGTAATCCGAGCACCTAAACCAGGAGTTTCTTGATGGTTTAAAACGCTAATTTTATATATTTTATTATCTTTAAGATCAACACCAATCATAACCTCAATCATTCCATTATAGCCTCCACCACTGTTTTGAAAAGCTACACCGATTTGGTTTCCATTTGCGTCATATCCCTCATAGAAAATATTGCCATTTTTTTCTACTTCCTCTACTTCTTCTACATTTGGTAAAACTTCGTTAATTGCCTGTTTTTGTGCCTTAGCCTGATTAGCCTCAATATATGGTGTTGTCCACTCATAAACAAAGGTTAAAACTAAAGCAGAAATTATTCCAATTGTAGCTAGAGTAATAATTAAATTTCTTTTGCTGTTCTTTTCCATTTATTTCACCTCTCCCAAACTGCGAGGTCTTGTGTAACGATCGATTAGTGGCACAGCAGTGTTCATTAATAAAATACTGTACATTACACCTTCTGGATATCCACCCCAGAGTCTGATTACAACTACAAGCAGTCCAGCCCCAATTCCAAAAATCCAGCGTCCTAATTTTGTGGTAGGACTAGAAACCATGTCAGTAGCCATATATAGTGCACCGATCATAAGTCCACCACCAAAAAGATGGAAAATTGGATCTGCACCAAAGACAAAAGTCCCAATAAATACTGAGCCAAGCATAGCCATTGGGATTCTCCAGTTAACATAACCTTTATATAATAGATAAGCAAAACCTAATAAAAGTGCTAAAGCTGAAGTCTCTCCCAGTGAACCACCAATTTGACCTACGAAAAGATTCCAGGTATCAGTTGCAACACCATCCATTTTCATCTTACTTAATGGGGTAGCAGTAGAAACTCCATCTACAGTCCAGGTAGTCATTAAAACAGGATAAGCAGCTGTTAAAAAAGCTCTACCAACCAGAGCTGGATTAAATGGATTTTGACCAATACCTCCAAATACCTGTTTACCAAGTCCAATCGCTACTACTGAACCAAAAAATGCTGTCCAGAGCGGAATAGATGGTGGAAGTGTAAGTGCTAAAAGCAAACCTGTTACAACAGCACTTCCGTCTTCAATCGTAATTTTCTTGTTTCTAATTTTTTGAAATATATATTCTGTTAAAACCGCACCAACTACAGCTGTCAGAACTACAGATATTGCTCTTGCTTTAAAGAAATATACTGCAGCAAATACTGCTGGCAGCAGGGCAAGAACAACTGACCACATTATTTTTTTTACAGAATCCTGGGCTCTGACGTGTGGTGAGGATGTTACAATTAATTCGTTATTCATTATTGATTATCCTCCTTAATTCTCTTCTCTTTTTTTCGCCATTACCTGTGCCTTACCAAGACGCAGATGATGTACCAGAGGTATTTTAGCCGGACAAACATAAGAACATGAACCACATTCAATGCAGCTTAATACCTGCCATTCTTCTAATTTTTCTACCATTTCATTTTTTGCATAATCAACTAACTGTGTAGGCATTAAAAACATTGGACATGCATCAACACATTTTGCACAATTAATACAGGGAGACGGTTCAAACTCTTCGACCTCGTCTTCAACTAAAACTAAAATTCCGGAAGTACCTTTAACTGCTGGAATATTGAGCTGTTTTTGAGCAGCTCCCATCATTGGTCCACCTGTAATAACTTTAGCTGCATTTTCCTTAAGCCCACCAGCTTCTTCAATCAGATCACCAATAGTAGTACCAATCCGGTAAATCAAATTCTGAGGAGAATTAATTCCTCTACCTGTAATTGTAATCGACCTTTCATAAAAGGGTTTTCCATCTCTAATTGCATCTGCAACTGCTGCTGCTGTAGAAGTATTGTTAACAACAACTCCTACATCCAGTGGTAAACCTCCAGCAGGAACTTCTCTACTAATTAGAGCATCAATCAGCATTTTTTCTCCACCCTGTGGGTACTTAGTTTCTAAAGCCTGAACTTCAATATTAGTATCATTTTTTGAAGCATCTTTCATACTTTCTATAGCCTCAGGCTTATTTTCTTCAATACCAATGATACCTTTTGGAGCACCCGATGCTTTCATTAAGGCTTTTAAACCAAAAATAATACTTTCGGGTCTTTCAACCATTACCCGATGATCAACAGTTAAATATGGTTCACATTCTGCACCATTTAAAATTACATAATCTACATTTTTATCATCTGGAGTAGATACCTTAACATGAGTTGGAAACATAGCTCCACCCATCCCAACAATACCTGCTTCTCTAATAATATTTCTGATATCATCCGCATTAAGATTATCTAAATTATCATGTCTTTCTAAACCAGAATTAAGAGTATCTTCTGCTGCGGATTCAATTACTACAGCATCAACAATATTTCCACCTGGATCAGTTACTTTTTTGATTTCCTTTACAGTTCCAGAAACTGAAGCATGAATTGGAGCACAAACAAAACTATCACCATCAGCAATTTTTTGTCCAAGATCAACCTGATCACCTTTTTTAACAAGCGCCTTTAAAGGTGCACCAATATGTTGTTTTATTGGTATTATAACTTCTTCAGGTCTTTTAGCATTTTTTAAGGGTTTATCCTTTGTTAAGTCTTTATTATACGCAGGATGTATACCCTGTTTAAAAGTCAAAGCTTTCACTATAAAATTTCACCCCTTATATGTTATTTCTAAGAAAAATTTAAAATAAAATTTTGTTATAAATTTTCATTTTAGAATGCAAACCATAATTATTATATACTAATTGTTAAATAAGAACAACAGTAAAATAGAAAAAGATTTTATTCACGAACTACTATGAATCCATTATATCCTTTAGATTTCAATTCTTCAAGTACTGCTTCTGCCTGATTCCTAGTCGAATATCCAACAACCTGAACTTGATGAGGCGTTGTATCAGTAATAAAAAGATCATAGCCTAATGTTTCTACTTCATTTTTTACTGTTAAGGCATTATTATAATTTGAAAAAGCACCTATTTGAACAGCAAATCCAGCTTGAGATTCACCCCTTTCTGAAGAATTATTAGTTTCTGTTTCTACCTGGTCATTTTGAACTTGATTATTTTGATCACCATTTATTCTTGAATCATCGGTATTTTCAGTTGATGAAACATTATTTTCTTGACCACTGCTAGGAGCAGTTAAGTTATTTTTTTGATTATTTACTTCTTCCGGCTGACTTTTGTTTTCGGAAGCCAACTGCTGATTCACATTAGATGTATTCATCTGTTCTTCGGCAATTTCTGTATCATCTTCAACTAAGAAAGAAATCAACCAACTACCCATTAAATAGCCCACAAATAAAGCTGCTATTGACATAAAAATAACAACTATAATTAAAGAAAATCCATTTTCATTTTTATTCATAATTATTTTCCACCTCTAATTTTTTTGTCATTATTTCAATTCCAGCTTCAAAAGTTGTATTAAAAGAGCCAGCTGCAACTATTAAATCATCTTTATCAGCATTTTTTAGTGCCCTGCTGCTGGCTGCGGCTAAATTATTAAAAACTTCATATTGAAAATTTCTAGATTTAATTTTTCTTTCTAAGTCTTTGATTTTGATTGACCGAAATGAAGTATTTTCTGCCAAATAGAATTTTGGCTGCTGCTTTAATTTTAAAATTTCTCCTAAAATAGATTCTAAATCTTTATCCCTTAAAATGGAAAAAATTAAATGTAAGTTTTTGAATTCAGAACTGGAGTTAGTAATATTTTTAGCTAGTTCCTTAAAAGCTGCCTGGTTATGAGCAGCATCTAAAATAACAAGTGGTTTTTCAGATATTTTTTCCATTCTTCCAGGCCAATAAATATTTTTTAGAGCAGTTTTTATATCCTTGTTATTAACAGAAAAATCTTGATTTAATTCTTCTATCGCTCTTAAAGCTAAAGCTGTATTTTCAGCTTGATGTTCTCCTAAAAGTGAAAGCCTATAATTTTCGACTTCTTCTCCACTCCGTTTTAAACTAATAATATTTTCTTTTAAAGTACCACAGCTTTTTATAAACTCATATTCGTTTTTTAAATCAATGAATTTAGAGTTCTTTTCTAAAGTCTTATTTTTAATTACTTTCAAAGCTTCAGCTTGTTTTACTGCAGTAATCACTTTAGAATTTTCTTTAATTATTCCAGCTTTTTCTGCAGCAATTTGAGCAGCATTATCACCTAAAATTTTTCGGTGTTCTAAACTTATATTAGTAATAATCGAAAGAAGCGGCTTTTTAATGACATTGGTAGCATCAAGCCTACCACCAAGCCCGGTTTCTAAAATAACTATTTCGGGCTCATGCTGTTTAAAATATTTAAAGGCTGCTGCTGTTACAATTTCAAAAAAACTCGGCTCTAAATTATTTTCAGATTTTAATTTAGCTGCAGCATTTCTCACTTCATCCATAATTTCAGTTAATTCATAGGTTGAGCAGGCTCTACCATTAATTTTTATTCTCTCATTAAAATGAAAGTAATGAGGTGAACTGTAAAGTGCTGTTTTAAATCCAGCCTCTCTATAAATTCTCTCTAAAATTGCAGCAGTTGATCCTTTTCCGTTAGTACCCGCAAGGTGAATCACATTTAAATCCTGGTGTGGATTACCTAAATAATGAAGTAATCTTTTTATTCGATCTAAACCCGGGTTGTAGCCGGATTTGCTTCCAAAAAGTGATAAAGAATTTATATATTCAAAAAGATCCATTTTCTCCTCCAATTCTTATTTGCAATCTAGAGTATAAATAAGTTAAAATGTAATATAGCACTATTATTATTATACACAAAATAAAAGAAAAGAACAAAATTAATATACTGATTATTTTGGGGGAGATTATATGTCGTTACTGCAGATATCACTGTTTTCACTCTTTACTGCCCAGTTTTTAAAAATATTTTTTATTAGTCCAATTAATTTCTATACTTTTTTTACCTCAGGTGGAATGCCTAGTTCTCATTCTTCATTTGTTTCATCTCTAGCAATTACAGTTGGTTTAAAATATGGATTTGGCTCTGACCTCTTTGCTATTGTCACCGTATTTGCTCTAATTGTTACTTATGATGCTAGTGGTGTAAGAAGAGCTGTTGGACTACAGGCAAATGTTTTAAATAATATAATTAAACATCTTGAAGATAAAAGTTTTGCTAATGATAAACAGTTAATCAAAGAAGATTTAAAGGAATTAATCGGTCATACTCCTTTCGAAGTCTTTGCCGGTGTTTTACTGGGAGCATTGATTGCACTGATAAACTGGTATTTCATTTTATAATAGAAGCTATTGCTCTCCTCGAGGCAAGCCCATGAGGTTTGCTAGCAGACTAAAACTTCTATCATTAAAATAAATAGCTGGCTTTTAAAAAATCATGAAAACAGATAAAGATTCACATAAAAATCCGTCCCTTAATCACCTATAGTGATTTTAAGTGGACGGATTTTAGCATTTCTCAATATCCTTATATTTATTCTATTAGTAGTTATAATTTTTTAAACCTATAACTTTTTTAGTTATTTAAAGCTTTTTCAATCTCTGCAGTTACTTTTTCAGCTTTAAAGCCTAGTTCTTCTCCAACTTCCTGACCTTTTCCACTTAAACCAAAGCGGTCCAGACCAATTACTAAACCATCACTACCGACTAACTTATACCAGCCACCTGTTACTCCGGCTTCGATAGCTACTTTTAATTTTGCTTCAGGTAATGGATGTTCGGCAGCATATTTTTCTAACTTCTGTCTCTCTGGTACTGACATAACAGCTGCTTTGATCCCCTTATCTGCTAAAAGTTTAGCACTTGCTTCAGCTAAGTTAACCTCACTACCGCTGGCAAAGATAATTGTATCTGCATCTTGAGGGTCACTAACAAAATAGCCACCATTATTATAGTTATCAAGACCCTGATATTTTTCAATATGATTTAGATTCTGTCTGGTTAAAATTAAAGCTGTTGGCTGATCTTTTGTTTCTAATGCTTCAACCCAGGCAGCTTTTGCTTCTTCTTCATCTCCTGGTCTTAAAACTTTAAGTCCTGGAATAATTCTTAATGCTTCCACATGTTCTATTGGCTGATGAGTAGGTCCATCTTCTCCAACAAAAACAGAATCATGGGTAAAGACATAAATCACAGGCTGTTTCATTAAAGCAGCCAGTCTAATTGAAGGTCGCATATAATCAGAGAAAACAAGGAAAGTCGCTGCAAACGGGCGCAAACCAGCATGTAAGGCTAAACCATTGGTAATCGCTCCCATTGCATGTTCTCTAACTCCAAAACGGAAGTTTCTGCCGCTGTAGCTACCTTTTTGCACTTCTCCATATTCAGCATTATAAGTTTTAGTAGAAGGTGCCAGGTCAGCTGAGCCACCTACTAAATAAGGAATAATTTCAAATGCTTTAGATAAAGCTGCTCCTGCTGATTTTCTAGTTGCTATTGGAGCCTCTATTTCTAAATCCATTATTTCTTCTTTTAAATCTACAGGCAGTTTAAGTTCCATTGCCTGATCCCATTCTTTTTTGAGCTTAGGATTTTCTTTAGCCCACTCAGCAAATTCTTTTTCCCAGGCCAATCTTTGATCCTGCATCTTTGCAGCATGAGCACGGAAAAATTCCTTTACTTCATCTGAAATATAAAATTTCTTATCTACCGGTAAATCAAATTTTTCTTTTAAACCTTTAATTTCTTCTTCGCCTAATGGTGCCCCATGAGCATCGCTTGTATCCTGCTTTGTAGGTGCTCCTAAAGCAATATGGGTTTTAGCCATAATTACTGTCGGTCTATCTTTATCTGATTTGGCCTGATTAATTGCATCTCTTAGCTGCTCAATATCATGACCATCAATATTTTCTATTACCTGCCAGCCAAAAG